>NZ_JBVIRA010000007.1:107119-125855 GCF_055576575.1 Streptomyces sp. NPDC033270 | reverse complement strand
CCTCCCAACTCTACCTCCCCCTTTTCGCGTCTGTGGTCCCCCTCTCCGGTGCCCCCCCCCCCCCCCCCCCCCCCCCCCCCCCCCCCCCCCCGCACGGCCCGCGCCCCACCCCACCGCCGCCGCTCACCAGAGCGCCCACCAGAGAGGAACCCCCCGGATGTCCGCACCCGACACGGCCGCGCTCGTCAAGGAGTACCGCGAGAACGGCTTCGCGGTCGCCGAGCGTCTCTTCGACCCGAGCGAGGTCGCCGAGCTCAACACAGCCATCACGGAGATCCTGGACGTCCCCGACATCGGCTCCGTCGCCGAAGTGGAGCCGGGCGACAACGGCATGGCCCGCCGGATCTGGTCGCCCACCAAGCAGCACCCCGCGTTCGAGCGGGCCGCCGCCCACCCCCGGCTGCTCGACCACGTCGAGGCGCTCATCGGCCCCGACATCCTGTTCCACTACAGCAAGCTCCACCTCAAGGCCCCGCAGGTCGGCAGCGTCGTGGACTGGCACCAGGACTTCGCCTACTACCCGCACACCAACACCGACCTGGTGACGGCCCTGATCTACCTCGACGACACCACCACCGAGAACTCCGCCCTGCAGGCCGTCCCCGGCTCCCACAAGCGCGGACTCGCCGACCACTACGTCGACGGATACTTCCGCGGCAAGGTGGCGGGCGCCGGCGCCCCCGACCCGGCGCTCGCCGTGCCGATCGAGGCGCCCGCCGGCAGCGTGGTCTTCATCCACTGCCTGCTGCTGCACTACTCCTCCCCGAACCACTCCGACCGGTACCGCCGCGCCTTCCTGCCGGCCTACCGGGCGGCCGACGCCTACCCGATCCACTTCGGGCCGCACGCCGGCCACAACGAGGCAGGGGTGACCCTGCTGCGCGGTAGCGTGTCGGACACGGCACGCGTGGAGGCCGGTGCGTGGCGCCTCCCGCTCGCGGAGCGCCCCTTCGGCTCGCTCTTCCAGCTCCAGGAAGGCGCCCACACCACGGAAACCGCGGCGACCACCGGGTACGCCACGCTGGAGGAGACGAAGTGACAGCCCCATGAGGACGCCGAACGTGACGGTCGTCCGCGCCTGCCTGCGGGGCGGCGCGGGCGGCAGCCCCACGGCCGTGGTCCTGGAGGACGACCCGGCCGGCCCGCGTCTCGGTAACGACGAGCGGCGCCGGATCCCGGTCGAACAGGGCACCTCGCACGCGGTGTACGTACGCCAGGACGGCGACACGACCGAGCTGCGCTTCTTCACCGCGGAAGGGGAACTGCCGGCCTGCGGGCACGGCACCGTCGCCGCCCTCGCCCTGCTCGCGGCGCGGCACGGCGGCGACCGGCCCTATCGGGCCACCCTGCGCACCGGGGGGCGCGTCTTCGCCGGCCGGGCCGAGCGCGACGGCGACCGGATCACCGCCGCCTTCGACCCGGGCCCCGTCGACCTGCGCGAACCCACCGCCGAGGAACGCGACCTGGTCCTGCCGGCGCTCGGCCTGGCACCGGACGACGTCGGTCCTGACGTCCGGATCGCCGGCGTGGGCCGCGAACGCGTCCTTGTGCCGGTCCCCGGCCGGGCCGCGCTCGCCGCGCTCAGCCCGGACCTGGACCGGCTCAGGGCGGCCTGCGACCGGTTCGGCCTGCTCGGCGCGTACGTCCACTCGGCGCCCTCGCCCGAGGGCGCGCTCGCGGCCCGGATGTTCGCCCCCTCGATCGGCGTCCCCGAGGACATCGCCAACGCCAACAGCACGGCCTGTCTCGCCGCCCACCTGGCCGGCCGCGGCGTCCACCGGATCGCCGTCGACATGGGCGACACCCTCGGCAGCCCCGCCACCATCACCGCCACGGCGGGAGAGGACCTCCGCGTCGAACTCGGCGGCACCGCACGGCTCCTGACGGAGGCGGACCGGCCCACCGGCTGACCACCGGCGGTCAAGCGCATCGGTCTCGGTACGGCCATCGCCGCGGCACCGATCGCGGGTGCGTCCGCCGCCCGCAGCTCCCGCCCCGGACGGCACGGCCGAGCCCGCCGGCCCGGCGCCATCCACCCAGCCTGCCGGCCAAGGACGTCGCAAGGGCGCCGGATCGTGAGCTCACGCCGGGCAAGGTCGAGCCGGTCCGTGGGCAGTTGCGCAAACGCGCCGATCGGGGCTGGGCGCAGATCTTCTGAGGGTGCCTCGTTGCGTTGATCCGCAGGGGTTCGGGATGTGGCCGGTCGTGCTGGCTTCTACCGTCGCCGGGGTCGAGCCCGCCCTGAGGGGTGCGGGTGCTGAGCGAGGGCGGGTGTGGTGTGCCGTCGTTGACAGAGGCTGGAGGCCAGGCGGGCCGAGGTGCTGGGCCAGGCCGAGCGGCTGCGTGAGCAGATCGCCGGCCTGCCCGGAGAGTTGTCGCAGTCTGCCTGGCCGCTCTCCGCTGGCACCGGCTCCGCCAGGCCCACGACGCGAAGAAGCGCGGCACCAAGCCAGACCCGGCCGGCCTCGTCTTCACCACCCGCTCCGGCCGCCCCATCGAGCCGCGGAACCTGAACCGCTCCTTCTCCCGGCTCACCGCCTCCGCCGGCCTCCACCCCATCCGCCTCCACGACGCCCGGCACGGCTGCGCCACCCTGCTCACCGCGGCCGGCGTCGCTCCTCGCGTCCTGATGCAGATCCTCGGCCACAGCCAGATCAGCCTGACCATGGACGTCTACACCCACGTCGCCCAGGACACCCAGCGGGAAGCGATCAGCCACCTGGACCGGCTCCTGAAACGGCGGCTCGATCGGGACTGATCTCGACCGGCCGCCCCGTTACCGACCGCCCCGTTGATGTCACCCATAGATGTCAGAAGCCCCAGGCCAGTCACCGGCCCGGGGCTTCTTCCCTGCTCAATCTCAGAGCCCCCTGTCGGATTCGAACCGACGACCTTCGCTTTACAAGAGCGGTGCTCTGGCCAGCTGAGCTAAGGAGGCGTGCGGGAAGAAGTGTACCCAGGCGCGCCGGGTACCGGGCTCCGTATTTGGCGAGAGCCAGGGTACTGACATCCGGGCCGGTCAGGGGTAGCGTCACGGGACAGTCCACATAAGTGGACTACACCACTCCTTTTACTCGGATCGTCCGGCACGTTCCTGCCGGTGAAGGGACTTCTCACCATGGCTACGGTCACGTATGACCAGGCAACCCGCATCTACCCGGGTTCCGACAAGCCCGCCGTCGACAAGCTGGACATCGCCATCGAGGACGGCGAATTCCTCGTCCTGGTCGGCCCCTCCGGATGCGGCAAGTCCACCTCGCTGCGGATGCTCGCGGGGCTGGAGGACGTCGACGGAGGCGCCATCCGCATCGGGGACCGCGATGTCACCCACCTTCCGCCCAAGGACCGGGACATCGCCATGGTGTTCCAGAACTACGCGCTCTACCCACACATGACGGTCGCCGACAACATGGGCTTCGCGCTCAAGATCGCCGGCGTCCCGAAGGCCGAGATCCGGCAGAAGGTCGAGGACGCGGCCAAGATCCTGGACCTCACGGAGTACCTGGGGCGCAAGCCCAAGGCGCTGTCCGGCGGCCAGCGCCAGCGCGTGGCGATGGGCCGGGCGATCGTCCGTGAGCCGCAGGTGTTCCTGATGGACGAGCCGCTGTCCAACCTGGACGCGAAGCTGCGCGTGCAGACGCGTACGCAGATCGCCGGTCTGCAGCGCCGGCTCGGGATCACGACCGTGTACGTCACCCACGACCAGGTCGAGGCCATGACGATGGGCGACCGGGTCGCCGTCCTCAAGGACGGCCTGCTCCAGCAGGTCGACTCGCCGCGCAACATGTACGACCGTCCGGCGAACCTCTTCGTCGCGGGCTTCATCGGGTCTCCCGCCATGAACCTGGTGGAGGTGCCGATCACCGACGGCGGGGTGAAGTTCGGCAACAGCGTGGTGCCGGTCAACCGGGAGGCGCTGAGCGCGGCCGCCGACAAGGGCGACCGCACGGTGACGGTGGGCGTGCGCCCCGAGCACTTCGACATCGTCGAGCAGAACGGCGCCGCGGCGAAGTCGCTGTCCAAGGAGTCCGCGGACGCGCCGGCCGGTCTGGCCGTCACGGTCAACGTCGTCGAGGAGCTGGGCGCCGACGGCTACGTGTACGGCACCGCGGAGGTCGGCGGCGAGGTCAAGGACCTGGTCGTACGGGTCAACGGCCGCCAGGTCCCGGACAAGGGCAGCCGGCTGCACGTCGTGCCGCGGCCCGGCGAGACGCATGTGTTCTCGACGTCGTCGGGCGAGCGCCTCAGCGACTGACCCGACGGACCCGGCTGACCCGGCTGACCCGGGACGAGGACGGGCGCGCCGGGCGCGAGCGAGCGAACGCGGCGAACGCGGCGAGCGGGGCCGGATGCGGCCACCGGAAGCGGCGTAACTGGCGCAACCGGCGCAACCGGTACGGAAGGCAGTCGCGTTAGAGCGGCGGTGGTTCGGGGTAGCCCTGGATCGCCGCCGCTGACGCGTCTCCGGGGCGGCCGCACGGGGCCGTCCGGCAGGGGACCAGCAGGGGATCAGTAGGCGACCAACAGAGTCACCCATCGGGGCATAACGGCGCTTTTCGTACCAGTGCGTCAACATCACAACCGCACCGACGGGCCATTACGTCCCCCGATACGGTGACCAAATGTCGCCAAATCATCACTCCTCGCTACCATCTCGACCGTGAACTCCGCAGCCCGCCGCATCGGCAGAACTCTCGCCCTCGTCCTTCCCGTCGTCCTGGTGCTCTCCGGGACCCTCGCGGTCACCCGCGTCCCCTGGGCCTCGACGGCCACCGACTCGCAGGTGCTGACCGCTTCCTCCGGGACGGCCTCTACCAAGGCCAGCCCCAGCGCCCCCGCGGACGTGCTCCGCAAGCGCCTGCTGGTCGAGCTCCAGGAGAAGAACCCCGGCGTCGCCCTGACCCATCTCCAGGAGGCGACCACCAAGCGCCCCTCGCTGGCCAAGGCGTGCGCCTCCATCGCCCGCGACCTCGGCCGTGCCGCGGTGGCCAAGTACGGTGCCGCGCACCGCGCCCAGGCCTTCTCCCGCCCGGTCTGCGACACCTCCTTCGCCACCGGCGTCGCCGCCGCCCAGTGACCACCACTCGCACCGCATAAGGTGCGAACCATGACAGGCGCCCAGCATCCGTACCCCACGCAGGCCGTGGTCCTGGCCGGCGGCCAGGGCTCACGTCTCCGCCCGTACACCGATGACCGCCCCAAGCCGATGGTCGAGATTCCCGGCACCGGAACCCCGATCATCGGCCATCAGCTGAACTGGCTGGCCGAGGAAGGCGTCACGGGCGCGGTCGTCTCCTGCGGCCACCTCGCCGAGGTACTGCAGGACTGGCTGTCACAGACCCAACTCCCCTTGCGCGTCACCACCGTTGTCGAGACCGAGCCGCTGGGCCGCGGCGGAGGCCTGAAGTACGCGGCCGCCTCCCTGCCCCGCCCGGACGAACCCTGGTACGCCACCAACGGCGACATCTGGACCCGCTTCCCGCTCCGTGAAATGGCCGCGTTCCATCACGAACGCGATGCCGACGCCACCCTCGCGCTGGCCCGCCCCCGCATCCCCTGGGGCGTCGTCGAGACCGACGCGTTCGGGCACGTACTGGACTTCATCGAGGCGCCGCCCTCGCCGTATCTGATCAACGCCGGCGTCTACGTCTTCTCGGCCGCCTTCACGGGCCTGCTCCCCGACCGCGGCGACCACGAGCGCACGACCTTCCCCCGTCTCGCCCGCGAACGCCGCCTGGCGGGATTCCCGCTCCCCCAGGGGGCCTACTGGCGCGCCATCGACACGGCCAAGGACCTCGTCGAGGCGGCCAAGGAGCTGGGCACACAGCCGCGTTGACGCCGCCTGGGCCGTCTCGTCCACATCGTCGCGTCGATGCCTCTTGAGCCGCCGGCTAGGCCGGCTAGGCCGTGTCGCGTCGAAGGCCCTTGAGCCGTGGTCTGCGTCGTTGTTGAGTCCGTGCGGCGGGACGACTTCGCGGACACCGCCTAAGGCGCCTGAGGGGGCCGTACGTGCCCTCGAGGCCTTGTCCTCGCGTCCCGGCCTTCCGCCCCGGCCCGCGGGTCCTCCCTGGCTCCTGCGGCCCCTCAAGACCGCGCGAGGCGCCGTACGTCGTTGAGGCCCTCCCAGCGCCCGTACGCGGCCCCATCCCCGCATACGCAGAGGCACCCGCGCCCGGGGAGCCCGCGCCCGGGGTGCCGGTGGCCGGGACGCCCGCGAGCGGGACCTGCGCACAAGGAGCACCACCCAAGGCCCCCGCACAAAGACCGCGCACAAGGACCGCGCACAAGGACCCGCCCACCCCCCTTTGGGGGGTGGGCGGAGGGGAAAAATATGGAGCGGCGGAACGACGGAGCGGGAGGAACGCCAAAGCGAGGGGAACGACAGAGCGAGGGGCACAACGGAGCGACGGGAGCGACCGGAACAACGGAACGGCGAATCAGCACCCAGGCGAACCAAGTTCAGCCCACCGGCCTCACCCACTCGCCGGCGCGCCCGCTCACCCGGCTCACCCGCTCGCCCGTCTCACCCCAGCAACCCCCCCAACGTGCTCCCCCGGCCCCCGGAGTCGCCGGAGTCGCTGGAGCCGCTGTTGCCGGTGCCGGTCGTGCCGCCGCCGGTGCCGCCCGCCGTGCTCGGGGCCCGGGTCGGGGCGGGGGCGCGGGTGGGGACCGTCTGCCGCGGGGCGCTGGTGGTGGCGCCGGGCTGCTGGGAGAGGCCGCTGGTGCTGCCCGCGGAGCGGCCGGTGCCGGGGGCCGACGCGGAGGGCGTGCCGGGCCTGCGGGCCTTGTGCGAGGCGCCCGCGGACGGGGTCCCGGGGCGTACGGTGCCGGGGTGCCGCTGGCCGGGGCGGGTGGCGCTCTTGCCGGGGCGGGGCAGCGGCGAGCCGGGCAGGTTGTTGATCGCGGGCTCGCCGGGCCGCGGCACGGTCGCGACCGTCGCGGACCGTACGGCACCGCCGAGCAGCGAGCCGATCAGCAGGGTCAGCCCCGCCACCACCGTGGTCATCATCGCGCCGCGGCGCAGTACCCGGCGGCGCAGGTCGGCGACCTCGACACGGGGGCCGAGCCGCCGCCAGGCCTCGCCGGCCAGCCGGGCGTCCATGGAGTAGACCGGGGCGCCCGCGATGATCAGCGGGCTCCACGCGGCGAGGTAGATGATGTCGGGGGCGTCGTAGGCGGGGAGCGTGCGCCAGCTGACGGTCATCAGCAGCGCCGCGGAGAGCAGCGCGCCGATCGACGCGGCCACCCGCTGCCACAGTCCGCAGATGGTGAGGACGCCGACGACGACCTGGAGGAAGGCGACGGTCAGGCCGGCGCCGACAGGGTGGGAGACGGCGAAGTCGCGCAGCGGCACGGCCAGCGCCCACGGGTCGAGCGACAGCAGCCACTTGACCATCGAGCCCCGCTCGCCGCCGTCGAAGTAGACGGGGTCGCAGAGCTTGCCCATGCCGGCGTAGACGGAGATCAGTCCGAGGAAGATCCGCAGCGGCAGCAGGACGACGCCGAGGTTCATCCGCCGGCCCGGGTAGTACGCGTGCCGCACGGTCTCGGTGCCGCGCCGCCTGCCCCCGGAGTCGTACGGCTCGCGGGCCTCGAAGCGGTCGTCGCCGTAGCGGTCGTCGCCGTACCGGTCGTCGTCGTAGCCGTCGTGAAGGCGGTCGCCGTAGGTGTCGCGAGGGGGGGTGTTGCCGTAGTTGTCGCCGTATGCGCTGCCTACGGGGCGTACGCCGCGCAGCAGGGTGGTGTCGGGTTCGGCGGGGCCGCGCTGGCCGATCACGGTCTGGGCGGGGGCCGGGTCGTCGAGGCGGACCCGGGGCAGGACCTGGGTCGTGCCGACGTCCTCGCTCTGGCCGCCGTCGAGGCCGATGCCCGCGTTGCGCACCGCGTGCAGGAGTTGGGTGGTGGCGCCGGCCGCGCCGCCCGGTTCGGTGCGGCCGCTCCACACCACCGGTGCCCGGCGTCTGCCGCCGGGGGCCGGGCCCCGGGTGGCGGGGATGCGCGCGGCGTCGGCCGTGACGTGGCCCGCCGCGGGCCCGGCGAGCTGTACGCGGAAGCTGGCGTGGTTGACGATGACCTGCGCGGGATCGCACGGCACCTTGACCGAGCTCAGGCCCGGCTCGTCATCGAAACCCGGCGAGCGTCCCCCCGTAGGCGTGCGGGGTGTTCTGGTGTCCACGCTCATCTAACCGAGTGACCCGCGTTTAAGACACTGCCTTGACCGGGCCGATCTGTCCGAGACCCGTCAAAAGATCACGGGATGCGGGCAGGCCGTACGGAGGGTCAGGTTTTGCCCCGAGGTGTGGCGCGGGTGCGGCGCACCCGTACCGGCCGCCCCGGGGCACCGCCGCTCAGGCGCGCCGCCGCGCCGCCTCCCACAGCACGACACCGGCCGCGACACCGGCGTTCAGCGACTCCGCGCCGCCCGGCATCGGGATCCGTACGCGCACATCGCAGGTCTCGCCGACCAGCCGCGACAGGCCCTTGCCCTCGCTGCCGACGACGATGACGACCGGGCCGTCCAGCGCCTCGACGTCCTGCAGCTCCAGCTCGCCGTCCGCGGCCAGGCCGACGACCGTCAGACCGGCCTTCTGGTACGACTCCAGGGCCCGGGTGAGGTTGGTGGCGCGGGCGACCGGCGTACGGGCCGCGGTGCCCGCCGAGGTCTTCCAGGCGCCGGCCGTCATCCCGGCGGCGCGGCGCTCGGGCACGACCACGCCGTGGCCGCCGAAGGCGGAGACGGAGCGGACGACGGCGCCGAGGTTGCGCGGGTCGGTGACGCCGTCCAGTGCGACGATCAGCGGGTCCTCGCCGGCGTCGAAGGCGGCCGCGGCGAGGTCCTCGGGGTGTGCGTAGTCGTACGGCGGGATCTGCGCGACCAGGCCCTGGTGGTTGAGGCCGTTGGTCATCCGGTCCAGCTCGGGCCGGGGCGCCTCCATGAGGTTCAGCCCGCGCTCGGTGGCGAGCTGGAGCGCCTCGCGGACCCGCTCGTCGGTGTCGATGAACTGCTGGACGTACAGGGTCGTGGCGGGCACGCCCTCGCGCAGCGCCTCGACGACCGGGTTGCGGCCGACGACCAGCTCCGCGGTGCCCTTGGCGCCGCCGCGCCGCGGGGCCGGGCGGCGGGCCGCGGCCTGCTTGGCCTGGGCGTTGGCCACCCGGTTCTTGACGTGTCCCTTGCGAGCGGAGGCGGGCGGGGTCGGGCCCTTGCCCTCCAGGCTCCGGCGCCGCTTACCGCCGCTGCCGACCTGCGCGCCCTTCTTGTTGGACGTGCGGCGGTTCCTGCGGTGGCTGTTGCCGGCCATGGGTCACCTGTTTCTCACTGCTCTCGACGTCTCGCGACGTGGAGTGGGTACGTACGTATGGATTGAGTGTCGCGCGCGGCCCCCGGGAAGGGCGAATCCGGGTGGCCTCCCACGGGCGCGACGGGGGTCAGGACAGCGACCAGCGCGGGCCCGACGGGGTGTCCTCGATGGACAGTCCCGACTGCTGGAGCTGGTCGCGGATGGCGTCCGCGGTGGCGTAGTCCTTGCGGGAGCGGGCGGCCTGGCGCTGTTCGAGGACGAGGCGCACGAGGGAGTCCACGACGCCGTGCAGGTCCTCGCCGCGGTCCGTGCCGCCGGCCCAGCGCTCGTCGAGCGGGTCCAGGCCCAGCACGCCGAGCATCGCCCGCAGCTCGGCCAGCCGGGCCACCGCGGATTCCTTGTCGTCGGCGGTCAGTGCGGCGTTGCCCTGCCGGACGGTGGTGTGCACGATCGCCAGCGCCTGCGGGACGCCCAGATCGTCGTCCATCGCCTCGGCGAAGGCGAGCGGCACTTCGGGGGCGGGCTCGACGACGCCGGCCTTCTCGACGACGCGCTGGACGAAGCCCTCGATCCGCGCGAACGCGGACTCGGCCTCGCGCAGCGCTTCCTCGCTGTACTCGATCATCGAGCGGTAGTGCGGGGTGCCCAGGTAGTAGCGCAGGACGATCGGGCGCCAGCGCCGGACCATCTCCGAGACGAGCACGGAGTTGCCCAGCGACTTGGACATCTTCTCGCCGCTCATGGTCACCCAGGCGTTGTGCGACCAGTACGCGGCGAAGTCGTCGCCGAAGGCCTTGGCCTGGGCGATCTCGTTCTCGTGGTGCGGGAAGACCAGGTCGACGCCGCCGCCGTGGATGTCGAAGGCGGAGCCCAGGTACTTGTGGGCCATCGCCGAGCACTCCAGATGCCAGCCGGGCCGGCCTCGGCCCCAGGGGGTCTCCCAGCTGGGCTCGCCCTCCTTGGCGGCCTTCCACATGGCGAAGTCGCGCGGGTCCCGCTTGCCGGTCTCGCCCTCGCCGGACGGCTGGCGCAGGTTGTCCAACTCCTGGTTGGACAGCTGGAGATAGCCGGGGAAGGACCTCACGTCGAAGTAGACGTTGCCGTCGGCGGCGTAGGCGTGGCCGCGCTCGATCAGGCCGCGCATCATCTCGATCATCTCGGGGATGTGGCCGGTGGCGCGCGGTTCGTAGGTCGGGCGCAGGCAGCCGAGGGCGTCGTACGCCGTGTTGAAGGCGACCTCGTTCTCGTAGCCGATCGACCACCAGGGGCGGCCCTGCTCCTCCGACTTCGCGATGATCTTGTCGTCGATGTCCGTGACGTTGCGCACGAACGTCACGTCGTAGCCGCGGTACTCGAACCAGCGGCGCATGATGTCGAAGTTCAGTCCCGACCTGATGTGCCCGATGTGCGGGGCGGCCTGCACGGTCGCACCACAGAGGTAGATCGAGACACAGCCCGGCGTGAGCGGGGTGAAATCGCGAATCTGCCGGGCGCTGGTGTCGTACAGGCGAATCGTCACGGAACCAGGGTAGTCGGAACCGGGCAGTGCCCCGCGACGCATCGGCCACGGGGGCATGGATCCGCCAAAACCGTCCGATTTGCCGGATCTCACTGCCTGGAGGGCGTCCGTCAGATACGGCCGACCACCTTGCGCGGGGTGATCCGGACCACGACCCGCTGGTCGTCGTCGGCCGCGGCCGGGTTGAACTCCGCGTACCTCTTACCGGTGTACTTCACCGACAGCTCGTCGATCAGCTCCTGCCCGCCCTCGGTGCTGAGATCGGCGGTGCCGCGGATCTCGGCGTAGACGTACGGCGCGTCGAAGGGCTGGAGGACGACGGAGACCCGCGGGTCGCGGCGGAGGTTCCGCTCCTTGCGCCGGCCGACGGTCGTCGAGATCAGCAGGTCGTCGCCGTCGCGCTTCACCCAGACCGGGGAGAGCTGGGGGCTGCCGTCCGGCTGGATCGTCCCCACCGTCACGAAGACCGGGGAGTCGAGGAGCTCCTTGAGTGCGTCGGAGAGCGTTGCCGTCACGACGGATCCTTCCTGTGGGCCGAACCGATGGCTTCCGTTGGAGACGAGTACCCCGATTCTCCGCTCAACGCCCTTGTCGCGCCGGGCATTCCCACGCGGTACGGCCGATCGGCGGCAGGCCTCGTTCCGGCCCGCCGGCGTCCTTCAGACGGTGCGCACCACCAGGGCGGTGGCGATCGCCGCCAGCCCCTCTGCCCGGCCGGTCAGTCCCAACCCGTCGGTGGTGGTACCGGAGACCGAGACCGGGGCCCCGACCGCGGCCGACAGCGCCCGCTGCGCCTCGTCACGCCGCTTGCCGACCTTCGGGCGTACGCCGATGACCTGCACCGCGACATTGCCGATCGCGAAACCCTCGGCCCGGACGATCCGCGCGGCCTCGGCCAGCAGCGTCACCCCGGAGGCGCCGGACCACTCGGGGCGGCCGGTGCCGAAGTGCGCGCCCAGGTCGCCGACGCCGGCCGCCGAGAAGAGCGCGTCGCAGGCGGCGTGCGCGGCCACGTCGCCGTCGCTGTGGCCGGCCAGGCCGTACTCCTCGCCCTCCCACAGCAGCCCGGCGCACCACAGCTCGCGGCCCTGCTCGAAGGCGTGCACGTCGGTGCCGATGCCGACGAGGGGGATGCCGGCGGGCGGACCGGCGGGGGTCGGCTCAGACATAGCCATCGGTGACCCTCCTGCGGGCGAGTACGGCCTCGGCCAGGACCAGGTCCAGCGGCCGGGTCACCTTGAACGCCTCCTCGTGGCCGGGGACGACCACGACCGGCGCGCCGAGCCGTTCGACCAGCCCGGCGTCGTCGGTGGCGCCCTCGCCCTCGACGACGGTGTCATGCGCCTTGAGCAGGGTCGCCGGGTCGAAGCCCTGCGGGGTCTGCACGGCGCGCAGCAGCGCCCGCTCCGGGGTGCCGACCACCGGCTCGGGGGCGCCCTGGGGCTGCGGCTCGACCTGCTTGACGGTGTCGGCGAGCGGCAGCGCGGGCACGACGGCGGGCGCACCGGCGCGGACCGCCGCGATCACCGCGTCGACCGTGTCGACCGGGACCAGCGGGCGGGCGGCGTCGTGCACCAGCACCACGTCGATGTCCTGCGGCAGCGCCGCCAGACCGCGCCGTACCGACTCCTGGCGGGTCTGCCCGCCGGGGACGACCACGAGGTCGGTGCGGTCGGCGAGCGGGTACTCGTGCAGCAGGCGGTCGACCTCGGTGGCGCCGTCGGGCGGGGCGACCACGACGATGAGCGAGACGGCGCGGGAGGCGGCCATCGCGCGGACGGCGTGCACCAGCATGGGCGTGCCGCCCAGCGTCCGCAGCGCCTTGGGGGTGCCGGGACCGAGCCGGACGCCGCGGCCGGCGGCGGGGATCACCGCGGCGGTGCGGATCGGGCGGGAGGGATCTGACATCGATGGCTCCGGAGTCCGGGGCGAGCCCGGAATTGGCGCAGACAGGTTTGTTTCCTCGGGCGAGGTGGGTATGGCCTGGGCGTGCCCCCCGCTCCCAGAGCGTGGGGGAGTGCCGGGTGCGACGCCTTGACCGGACCCTTCCGTGACATCGGTCGGGGCAGCCGCCCGGGACGCCACAGCGGATCGGCCGCCAGCGGGTCCTCCAGCGGTTCGTCGCACCCGCCGGTGCCGGCCGATCGCCGCGTCAGAGGCAGATATGCCGCAGCGCCCGGCAACAGACCCCTCCCCATGGGAAAGGGTCGTCACTCGGGCACCGCGGCATTGCTACGTCATCACTGCGTGGCGTCACTGGTGTGTCGTCGCTGCGTGTGTCGTCACTGCGTCGGACGAGCGCCTTACGGCGTCAGGACGCGAGCACCTCGTCGAGCAGGGCCTCGGCCTTGTCCTCGTTGGTGTTCTCCGCGAGGGCGAGCTCGCTCACCAGAATCTGGCGGGCCTTCGCGAGCATCCTCTTCTCACCGGCGGAGAGTCCGCGCTCGCGCTCACGCCGCCACAGGTCGCGCACTACTTCGGCGACCTTGATCACATCGCCGGAAGCGAGCTTCTCGAGATTTGCCTTGTAGCGACGGGACCAGTTCGTCGGCTCTTCGGCATACGGTGCGCGAAGCACCTCGAAGACCCGGTCCAGCCCGTCCTGGCCAACCACGTCGCGTACGCCGACGAACTCCGCATTGTCCGCTGGCACACGAACAGTCAAGTCGCCCTGGGCGACCTTCAGCACCAAGTAGGTCTTGTCCACGCCTTTGATCTGGCGAGTTTCGATGGCCTCGATCAGCGCGGCCCCGTGATGGGGATAGACCACGGTGTCGCCAACCTTGAACGTCATGTGACAGGTACCCCTTCCGTGGCTATCCATGCTAACACGGGAACGGGCCGTTCTGAATGGCGTTTTCGCAGGTCAGGGCATATCTCGGGGCTTGACAACAGTAACCGGAACGTGCTGCGAGGGGCCCTTGGACGCAGGTATTCGCAGGTCGGAGGGGCTTCGCGGGCACACGGAAACGCGCCCGCCGCACACCGGCAGCACCAAGATCGACGGGCTGAACGTCCCGTTTTGCACCGATCCGCATGAGCGAGTTCCGCTACTCCGTTCGGCCGCCCAGGTGCTCCTCGCGGCCGATTCTCGAATTGATCACCTTCCGACCGGCGAAGAGTGTGATCAATTCCGCGAGGCCTTCACATTCCCTTCGAATACTTCTTTTCGTCGGGGAAACCGGCGGGGGGAAACGCGTGCGCGCCCACCCGAACGGCCGCCTGCCGAATATTCATCCCTCTTCCCGCCGTCCATACTCCGGCGAAGTTCCCACCGGCACCGTTCCCGCGATGATCTCCGGGAGCGATCCCGGAGAACTCGGAAAGATCTTGAACCGCGGCCGGCTTTCCGTCCCGCCCTCGCGCGGCCGGGCCCGGGGCCACGGCCGGCACGCCGTCCGCGGACGACGGTGAGGGGCCCGTGATCGCGCTGGGGGCGGGTCGGGTGCGGCGGCGCGAGGACGGCTCGGTAACCTAGCGGCGCTGACACACCCTTAGGGCGGCTTTACGTACGCGTCGTGCCCGACGCCTGCGCGGCGCCGCCCCAGCCGTCCATCCGCGACCGGGCACGAACGTTCGGCCGCCGTAGCTCGTCAAGGAGATGCCGCCGCCGTGAGCCGCAGCCTTCGACGCGGCGTCCTCGCCGCCACCGTCCTTTCGCTCTCGATCGCCACGCTGTCCGCGTGCGGGGCCGGGAACGACGCCCAGACGCTGCAGGTCAAGCCGGACAACGCCGCGACCTCCGCCGGCGACATCAAGATCCAGAACGCGTCCGTCGTCACCCAGCCCGAGCTGAACGCCAAGGGCCCGGCCGTGGTGACCGCGACGCTGTTCAACAACGGCTCCAAGGACCAGAAGCTGACCGAGATCGCCGTCGACGGCACCGGTCAGTCGGCCAAGCTGGCGCCGGCCGGCGGCGGCTCGGGCTCGATCACCGTGCCGGCCGGCGGCTCGGTCGTGATCGGCGGGAAGGGCAACGCCTCGGCCGTCCTGGCGAGCGGCCGGGAGGCCGTCCAGGACGGAAACGTCCAGAACCTGACGTTCGACCTCAGCTCCACCGGCAAGGTGAAGATCACCGCCTTCGTCGTCCCGGCGAAGAGCTACTTCGAGGGCTACGGGCCCGCCGAGGTGCCGCAGCCGTCGGGCTCGGCCACCCCGGGCGGCGCCGGCAAGCCCTCGGAGACGGGCAAGCCCTCGGAGTCCGGCACGCCCAGCTCCACGGCCACGCCGACCGGCGCCACCAAGCCCGCGGGGTCGTCGCACAGCGGTCACTGACCTCCTCGTCACACGTCAGGGGCGCCCGTCCGGTCCGGAGGGGCGCCCCTGGCGTTTGCGGCGGTCGGCCGGCGGCCTACGGCTCGAACTTGTAGCCCAGGCCGCGGACCGTGACGAGGTAGCGCGGCGCGCCCGGGTCGGGCTCGATCTTGGCGCGCAGCCGCTTGACGTGCACGTCCAGGGTCTTGGTGTCACCGACGTAGTCGGCGCCCCAGACCCGGTCGATGAGCTGCATGCGGGTCAGCACCCGGCCGGCGTTGCGCAGCAGCATCTCCAGGAGGTCGAACTCCTTCAGGGGCAGGTCGACCTTGCCGCCGGAGACCGTGACGACATGGCGGTCCACGTCCATCCGGACCGGGCCGGCCTCCAGGGCCTGCGGGGCGACCTCCTCCGGCTCGCCGCGGCGGCGGAGCACCGCGCGGATACGGGCGACCAGCTCACGGGAGGAGAAGGGCTTGGTGACGTAGTCGTCGGCTCCTATTTCCAGGCCGACGACCTTGTCGATCTCGCTGTCCTTGGCGGTCACCATGATGACCGGGACGTTGGAGCGGCCGCGCAGCTGGCGGCAGACCTCGGTGCCGGGCAGGCCCGGCAGCATCAGGTCCAGCAGCACGAGGTCGGCGCCGTTGCGCTCGAACTCGTCGAGTCCGTCGGGGCCCGTTGCCGCGATGGCGACCTCGAAACCCTCCTTGCGAAGCATGTACGACAGTGCGTCGCTGAACGATTCCTCGTCCTCGACGACGAGCACTCGGGTCACGGAAGGACCTCCGGGGCTGGGTGGGCTGGGAGCGGATCGTTGAAGGTCTCGTACGGGCGGTCCTCGTCGTCGAGGCCCTCCGCGGCGAGGTCGGCGGGCTGTTCGCGGTCGCGGACGGCTCCGGCTTCCGGGAGACGCAGGGTGAAGGTGGAGCCCTGTCCCTCAGCGCTCCAGACCGTGACCTCCCCGCCGTGCGAGGCGGCCACATGCTTGACGATGGCGAGGCCGAGGCCGGTCCCGCCGGTGGCGCGCGAGCGCGCCGGGTCCACGCGGTAGAACCGCTCGAAGACGCGGTCCCGGTCCTTTTCGGATATCCCGATGCCCTGGTCGGTCACCGCGATCTCGATCAGGTCGCCGCCGGGCGCGGAGACCCGGCGTCCGGCGATCCCGACGCGGGTGCGCGCCGGGGAGTAGTTGACGGCGTTCTCCACGAGGTTGCCCAGCGCTGCCGCGAGCTGGCCGCGATTGCCCCATACGTGCAGGTCGGCGGTGCCTCCGGCGGCCATGGTGATCTGCTTCGCGCCGGCCTGCTGGCGGCAGCGGTCGACCGCCTCGGCGACCAGTTCGTCGACCCGGACCGGCTCGGCGTCCTCCAGCGGGTCGTCGTTCTGGACCCGGGAGAGGTCGATGAGCTCCTGGACGAGGTTGGTCAGGCGGGTGGCCTCGTTCTGCATCCGGCCGGCGAAGCGGGTGACGGCCTCGGGGTCGTCGCTGGCGTCCATCACGGCCTCGGAGAGCAGCGACAGCGCGCCGGCGGGGGTCTTGAGCTCATGGCTGACGTTGGCGACGAAGTCGCGGCGGACGGCCTCTATGCGGCGGGCCTCCGTCAGGTCCTCGACCAGCAGCAGGACGAGCCGGGAGCCGAGCGGGGCGACTCTGGCGGAGACCGCGAGCGCCTCGCCGCGGCCGGTGCCGCGGCGCGGCAGATCCAGCTCGACCTGGCGTATCTCGCCGTCCCTGCGGGTGTCGCGGGCCATCTGCAGCATCGGCTCGACGGCGAGCTTGCCGCCGCGGACCAGGCCGAGAGCGTACGCCGCCGAGCTGGCCTTGACGACGGCGTCGGCCTCGTCGAGGACCACGGCCGAGGAGCGCAGCACCGACAGCACGGTGTCGACACCGGGCGGCAGCACCGCGTCGGTGTGCAGCGAGGTACGGGTGGGTTTGGCCTGGTCGCGCTCGCTCCAGCGGAACGCCAGCATGGCGAAGACGCCGGTGCACAGCCCGGCGATCGCTGCCACTGCGGCGACGGCCGCATCCACGTTCATGAGTCCAGAGTATGTGCCGGGTCGGACACCGCCCCAGCCTCGCGAGCCGCTGCACGAACAGCCGTCGCCCAGAGTTCACCGTGGCGTTCGTACGGGTTCACTCCGGAGGCCGGTACGGGGCGCCCGGCCGCCCGGCGGACGCCCCTGGGGCACCGGCGCGAGCACCCCGCCGCGGCGGCGCGCGGCCGGGTGAACGGCGGTGGCGGCCTCGGGGCAGTGGCGTCGTCGCCCAGAGTTCACCTTCACGTCGGCGGCGGTTCACCCGGGGTGGCACCGCAGGTCGCGATCCGGCCGCAGGGTGAGGGTGCGGGTGACGGATCGGCTCAAAGCGGCCGTGGGGCCGGGGCTCCACCGGAGCACCGGCACTGCGGGGCACCGGCTCCGTGGAGCACCGCCCCTTCGGGACACGGGCCGCACGGCGACAGACCGTGAGACCGTGGGCGCGGGTCACCCCTGCCCCCGTCCCACCCCCCACACACGCCACACCACCACTCGACGCGAGAGAAGGTCACAGATGCGGGACGCGTACCACGAGGAGCTGGATTCGATCGGCGAGGGCCTGGTCGAGATGGCCCGGCTCGTCGGCTCCGCGATCGGGCGCGCCACCACGGCGATACTCGACGCGGATCTCAAGCTGGCCGAGCACGTCATCGCCGCCGACGAGAAGGTCGACGACCTGCAGCGCGATCTGGAGGCCCGGGCGATCGCCCTGCTGGCGCGGCAGCAGCCGGTCGCCACGGACCTGCGGATCGTCGTCACCTCGCTGCGGATGAGCGCCGACCTGGAGCGCTCCGGCGACCTGGCCCAGCACGTGGCCAAGCTGGCCCGGCTGCGCTTCCCGGAGACGGCCGTGCCGCGCGATCTGCACGCCACCATCCTGGAGATGGGGCAGCTGGCGCAGCGCCTGATGGCGAAGGCCGCCGAGGTCATCATCACCAAGGACGTCGATCTCGCGCTCCAGCTGGAGCAGGACGACGACGCGATGGACATGCTGCACCGCACGCTCTTCCAGCACCTGATGGACGACCGCTGGAAGCACGGCATCGAGACGGCCGTGGACGTGACCCTGCTGGGCCGCTACTACGAGCGCTTCGCCGACCACGCGGTCTCCGTCGCCAAGCGCGTCGTCTACCTCGTGACCGGTGAGCACGCCGACGAGATCGCCCCGCCGGCGTCGGTCGAGGGAGCGTAGCCGGAGGTGTCCTGAAGGGGGCGGGTCGGCGATGTGCGTCCGCCCCCTTAAGCGACCGAGCGCCGTTGACGTGTGCCTCCACGCGCCGTTGACGCGCCGTGCCGCCCGGGCTTGCAATGGGCGACGGGTGCCCCACCGGGCACCAGACGACCCCTAGGAGGCAATGCATGGCATCCATTGCGCACTCCCCCACCCCCGTCGAGCACCCGCAGCCCGCCCTGATGTCCTGCTCGTGCGGCCCGGGGTGCAGCTGCGGCTGCCAGTCGGGCGGACCGTGCCAGTGCGGCGGCGGCTGCGGCTAGCGGCACTGGCTGCCCACGGCACAGTGGCACCGGGGGGGGGGGGGGGGGGGGGGGGGGGGGGGGGGGGGGGGGGGGGGGGGGGGGGGGGGGGGGGGGGGGGGGGGGGGGGGGGGGGGGGGGGGGA
>NZ_JBVIRA010000007.1:95965-107110 GCF_055576575.1 Streptomyces sp. NPDC033270 | reverse complement strand
TCCCTGTTCCGTGCGCACTCTCCCCCGCTCCCGTCTCTCCCTCCCCCCTCCCCCCCCCCCCCCCCACCCCCCCCCCCCCCCCCCCCCCCCCCCCCCCCCCCCCCCCGGGCCCGCTGTCGTGTTCGCGGGGGCCTGGGTTCCCGCTACGGGCGGCCCCCGCCGCCCGGCCGGGTCACAGGCTGAGCGCCAGCGGATGGATCTCGTCCGCTTTATGGCCGGCGCGCTCGTGGATGCGCTGCACGGCGCCTGCCGAGGGCGCGTCCGACAGGCAGAACACATCGCCGGACTCGGTGTCGGCCCAGGCGTGCTCGAAGGTCACGCCCTCCTCGCTCTGTATGGCGAGGTCGGCCTGGTGTGCCGCGTTGAACTTCTCGGGCGTGAGGCCCGTCATGCCGTGATGGACGTCCATGAACTTGGGCATCTGAGTCATCCTTCCGCTCGCAGACGGTGCCGGGCGGGGCTCCCGGTCCCCTCCCGCAGCCCCTGCGCCCGGTTCCCCCACAGTTCCTGCACTTCCATGCTGCCTCCGTACGCCCCGGTTCTCGCCCCAAGGGCCCGCCCCCGTTGCGCCGCCGTCTGCAGTTTCCACCTGGTGGCGGGCCCTTCTCGCTGCCCGGGGGCCGTCGGCGGCCGGCCGGCTCCGACCTGACGCGGTACGCAGCCCGTCTTGCTGCTCCATGAAGTTGATCATGCTGGTAGCGTCGCGATCTTGTACGACTCACCTGAAGAAAGAGGAACCATGCGTTACGCCCGGACGCTGGGGGCCGTTGCCTTCGCCACGGCAGCCACCGTGCTCGCGACCTCGCCCGCACACGCGGCCTCGTACACCGCGCACCCCCACTACATGAACAAGGGGAGCGCCGTGTTCAACAGCTCCACCAACACGCTCAAGGTGTGCGACAACGCCGCTGACGGCCTCAGTGTCATGGTGACGATCGAGGACGACGGCAACTTCTACGGCTACGACATGACCAAGGGCAACGGCCAGTGCCGGACGTACAAGCCCACGCTCCGGAACGGACAGCGGTTCACGCTCCAGGCGTTCAACGGCAAGAAGGGCAAGGCCGTCTCGGGCTCCCACGGGGCTTTGGTCTACGGGGTCGTGTAACAGACCGTACGGACCGCACATGTGCCGCCCGACGGGCCCGCGCCGACGGCCCACAGGCGGCCCGAGAGCGGCGAAGGCCCCTCATCTGCGACAAACCCGCAGGTGAGGGGCGCGATCGCCATGCTTACTTCTTCTTGCCCTGGTTCTTCACTGCCTCGATGGCGGCCTTGGCGGCCTCCGGGTCGAGGTAGGTGCCGCCGGGCGTGACCGGGCGGAAGTCGGCGTCCAGCTCGTAGGAGAGCGGGATGCCGGTGGGGATGTTCAGGCCGGCGATGTCCGCGTCGGAGATGCCGTCGAGGTGCTTGACCAGGGCGCGCAGGCTGTTGCCGTGGGCGGCGACCAGCACCGTGCGGCCCGCGAGGAGGTCCGGGACGATGCCGTCGTACCAGTAGGGCAGCATCCGCGTGACGACGTCCTTGAGGCACTCCGTGCGCGGACGCAGCTCGCTGGGGATGCCGGCGTAGCGCGGGTCGTCGCTCTGGGAGAACTCGGAGCCGTCCTCAAGGGCGGGCGGCGGGGTGTCGTACGAGCGGCGCCAGAGCATGAACTGCTCCTCGCCGAACTCGGCCAGCGTCTGCGCCTTGTCCTTGCCCTGCAGCGCGCCGTAGTGGCGCTCGTTCAGCCGCCAGCTGCGGTGGACCGGGATCCAGTGCCGGTCGGCGGACTCCAGGGCCAGCTGCGCGGTACGGATGGCGCGCTTCTGGAGGGAGGTGTGCACTACGTCGGGGAGCAGGCCGGCGTCCTTGAGCAGCTCTCCGCCGCGGACCGCCTCCTTCTCGCCCTTCTCGTTGAGGTTGACGTCCACCCAGCCGGTGAACAGGTTCTTCGCGTTCCACTCGCTCTCGCCGTGACGGAGGAGGATCAGCTTGTACGGTGCGTCGGCCATGCCGTCGAGCGTAATCCAATTCCGGATAGGGCCTTGCGCGGGTCCACGACCTGGGCTTCCGGGCGATGTTTGACCGTTCCCGTCAATTGGGTGGCGACGAAAGCCGACTCGCAAGTAGGTTGCGAACGTCGCCTGCGCCACTTACCCACATCCGCCGGACGGGCCTCGTACGCACCCGCGCACCACCGTGCGCCGCTCCACCAGGGGGAAATGTCATGTCCGCATCCATCAGCAGCCTGAGGCGCGCCGCCGTGGAGAGCGTCTCCGGTCTCCCCCGCCAGTTCTGGTGGCTGTGGACCAGCACCCTGATCAATCGCCTGGGCGCGTTCGTCGCGACGTTCCTGGCGCTCTACCTGACCGTCGACCGCGGCTACTCCGCCTCCTACGCCGGCCTGGTCGGCGCGCTCTACGGACTCGGCGGCGTGGTCTCGTCCATCGGCGCCGGCGTACTGACCGACCGCCTCGGCCGCCGCCCCACCATGCTGGTCGCCCAGCTGTCCACGGCGGCGTCGGTGGCACTGCTCGGCTTCATGGAGAACCCGGTCGCCATCGCGGCGGTGGCGGCCGTGGTCGGTATGGCGACCAACGCCTCCCGCCCCGCCGTCCAGGCGATGATGGCCGACATCGTCGCCCCCGAGGACCGCGTCCGCGCCTACTCCCTCAACTACTGGGCGATCAACCTCGGCTTCGCGGTCTCCTCCACGGCCGCCGGACTCATCGCCGAACACGGCTACCTGGCCCTCTTCCTGGGCGAGTCGGCACTCGTGCTGGCCTGCGCCGTGGTCGTCTTCGTCAAGCTGCCCGAGTCCCGCCCCGCCACCACCACGGCGGACAACCCCCAGGACAGCGCCACTCCCGCCCCCGCCCCCGTCTCCATGCTGACCGTGCTGCGCGACGGCCGCTTCATGACCGTCGTGGGCCTCAACCTGCTGCTGGCGCTGCTCTTCCAGCAGGCGTACGTCTCCATGCCGGTGTCGATGGGTCAGAACGGCTTCTCCAGCGCCGACTTCGGCACGGTCATCGCGGTCAACGGCGTCCTGGTCGTGCTGCTGCAGATCCCCGTGACGCGCTTCATCGAGCACCGCAGCCCCGCGATGCTCCTCGTCGGCTCGGCGCTGCTGGCCGGCTACGGCTTCGGACTGACCGCGCTGGCGGGCTCGGTCGTCATGTACGCGCTCGCCGTCGCCGTCTGGACCCTCGGCGAGATCATCAACGCCCCCACCCAGATGGGCCTGGTGGTGCGCCTCTCCCCCCTCCACGGCCGCGGCCGCTACCAGGGCATGTACGGCCTGTCCTGGTCCATCGCCACCCTGACGGCCCCTCTGCTCGGCGGCACGGTCATCGACCACTACGGCGCCGATGCCCTGTGGGCGGGCTGCGCGGTCATCGGCACCGTGGCGGCACTCGGCTACGGACTGCTGCTGCGGAGCCTGCCGGAACCGGCGGAACCGGCGGAACCGGTCGCGCGAGCGCCGCGCGGGCCGGGGGCGGGCGCGAAGGAGGCGGGTGCGGAGGATTCGGTTGCCCCGGTGGCGGGCGAGACGGTGGCGTGACGGGCGTAGCGTGGGCGGTACGTCCTTCTCGCGGGGGTGGCCATGGAGTTGAACCACGCCGGTCCGGACGGCAAGCCCGGCTACTTGTTCACGGACCGGGACGACAGCTATGTCGCCCGGTACGCCGACGGCGTCGAGGCGTTGCAGCTCGGCATGTGCGTCGGGCTGATGGAGCACGCGCGGGCGATGATCGGCGATCCGGCGGTGGACGCACGGCAGTTGCGGTTTCTGGTGGAGCAGCTGTGTGCGGTGCTGGCGGACGCGGTGCGGCTGGCGAAGCTGCGCGGGGCGGGCTGACCAGCCGTACGGGGCCGGCCGGTCGGACCGCCCCCGTACGCGCGGGGCTCAGGCCGGCGTCGCCGTCGCCGTCGCGAAGTGCACGGTCTTCGCGGTCAGCAGGAACAGGTCCGTGCGGTGGTCGACGCCCGCGGGGTCGGACGGGTCGAGGAGGCGGTCCAGGGTCGCCAGGTCCTCGGCGTCCAGGAGGTCGGCGAGCACCTGGCGGCACCGCTCCAGCGACCCTCGTACGAACCGCCGTGGCCCCTCGGCCAGCGGTGCGGGGTGGTCGACGAGGAAGGTCCGGCTCCGTGCGCCGGTGAGTCCCGCGGCCCGCAGCATGCCGGGCCAGTCCTCGACCACCGCCACCGAACCGGGCAGCTCGGCCCGCATCCGGCCGAAGCGTTCCGCCATCGCCACATCGAGCCGCTCCTGCAGCCCGCACCGTCCAAAGCCGAGGTCGCGCGGGAGCCAGCGGGGCGGCAGACCGCCCTCGACGACGGCCAGTACACCGCCCGGTTCGAGCAGCCCGGCCAGTTGGTTCAGTACGCCCTGCTGGTCTCCCACGTGGTGGACGGCCTGCCCGGACCACACCAGGTCCGCCGGTCCCAGGTCGGCCAGCCCCGCCGGGAACTCGGCCACCTGGGTCCGCAGCCGGACGCCGAGCCGTTCGGCGCGCCCTTCGGCGCGGGCCAGCAGCTCCGGCGCCCCGTCCACCGCGGTGACCTCGGCCCCGGGGAAGACCGTCGCCAGCCGGCAGGCCGCGACGCCCGGGCCGCTGCCGATGTCCAGGACCCGGCGCGGAGTCAGCTGCCCCAGATCGGCGAGGGCCTGCCGGACGTAGGGACTGTGGGTCTCGCCTTCGAGCTCCAGCAGGTCGGCCAGCGCGGCCCAGTCGAAGTCGTCGCCGCCGTGGGGGTGGTGACCGCCGTGGCCGCCTTGGCCGCCGTCGCTCTTGTGGCCGTGCTCGTCGTGGGTCATCGCACCTGCTCCAGTCGCTCGTGCTCGGTCGGTTCACGGTCGGTCGGTTCGTGTACGGCCAGTTCGCGATCGGTCGGTTCGTGATCGGGCTGTTCGTGATTCCCCGGGGTTCCCTCCGCCGGGTCTACCTCCGCCACGCCTTCCCCGGCCAGGTCTTCCTCGATGAGATCCAGGTTCACCGCGAGGGCCGCCTTGGCTCCGCCCGCGGCCGCGGTGACCACATGGGCCCGGACGTCGACCGCGTTGCCGGCCGCCCAGACGCCCGGCACGCTGGTCAGTCCGCTGGGGTCGGTGACGACCCGGCCCTCCTCGTCCCGTGTGCAGCCCAGGCCGGTGAGCAGCTCGTCGCGGGGCACGGGCCGGGTCGGTACGAAGAGCGCGGTCCTCGCCACGACGGTGCCGTCCGTCAGCCGTACGCCCCGCAGCGCGTCGTCCTCGACCACCAGGCCGCCGACCGCACCGTCCACGATCCGTATGCCGCGGGCGGTCAGCCGGGCGCGGTCGGCGCCGGCCAGCGCTTCGGCGAAGCAGACCACGTCGTCCGACAACTGCCGCACCAGCAGCGCCTGGTGTACCGCCGCCGCCTCCTGGCCGGCCACCGCGAGCACGCCCAGCGGCTGATCGCGGACCTCCCAGCCGTGGCAGTACGGGCAGTGCAGCACCTCGCGCGCCCAGCGTTCGCGCAGGCCCGGGATGTCGGGGAGCTCGTCGCGCAGGCCGGTCGCCACGATCACCCGGCGGGCGAGCACCGTGCGGTCGGCCAGTTCGGCCTCGAAGGCGAGGCGGCCGCGGCGGTCGTGGGCCGGTCGTACGGCGCGCACCTCGCCCGCCACCACCCGTCCGCCGTAGCGCTCGACGTCGGCCCGGCCGGCGGCCAGCAGCTCCGCCGGCGGTGTGCCGTCGCGGGAGATGAATCCGTGCACCTCCCGGGCGGGCGCGTTGCGCGGGTCGCCGGAGTCGATCACCAGCACCCGGCGGCGGGTCCGGGACAGCATCAGCGCGGCGTTCAGACCGCCGGCACCGCCCCCGACGATCAGTACATCCGGTACGTCTTCCAGTCCGTCTTCCATGGTGGAGCACCTCCTGGCGCCGACCATGCGCCCGGGGGTGCTCGGCGGGCAAACCTTGTTGCCGTTTCCGCAACAGGCTCGCCCGGGAGGCTCAGGCTTCGGTGGCCTCAGCGGCCTCAGCGGCCTCGGTGGTGCTCTTCCGCGTCAGATGCGCGAACGCCTCCAGGTTGCGGGTGGACTCGCCGCGGGCGACCCGCCAGGCGTACTCCTTGCGGATGGCGGTGGCGAAGCCCATCTCCAGGAGGGTGTTGAAGCTGCCGTCGGCGTTCTCCAGGACCGTGCCGAGGATGCGGTCGAGCTCGTCGGGGGTGACGGCGGCGAGCGGGAGCTTGCCCACCAGGTAGATGTCGCCGAGCCGGTCGATCGCGTAACTCACGCCGTAGAGGCGGGTGTTGCGTTCCAGCAGCCAGCGGTGCACGGCCTCGTGGTTCTCGTCGGGGTGGCGGACGACGAAGGCGTTGATGGACAGCGAGTGCCGGCCGACGACGAGGGAGCAGGTCGTGGAGAGCTTGCGGGTGCCGGGGAGCTTGACGACGTAGCTGCCGTCGGAGGGGGATTCCCATTCGAGGCCGGCGTCCGCCAGAGCCGTCTCGATCACCTCGCGCGCCTGTTGCGCCTGTTGCACCGATCCCACCTGCCGCACCCGTCCCGTCTGTTGTGCTTGCCGCGCCGGTCCCGCGTCCCGCACCTGCCGTGCGCGGTCAGCCATGCGCCGATCGTAGGTGACGCCGCCGCTCCTGCATCGCCGCGGTGTAGACCTCGCCGGTCGCGGCGGCGGCGGTGTCCCAGCCGAAGGACTGGGCGTGCCGGGCGGCGTCGGCGCCCATACGGGTGGCCAGGGCGGGGTCGGCGACGAAACGGCGCAGGGCGCGGGCGTAGTCGGCGGGGTCGTGGCCGGAGACGAGGAAGCCGCTGACGCCGTCGCGTACGGCCACCGGGAGGCCGCCGACCGCGGCCGCGACGACGGGGGTGCCGCAGGCCTGGGCCTCGATCGCGACCAGTCCGAAGGACTCGCTGTAGGAGGGCATGACCAGCACGGATGCGGCGCGGTACCAGTCGGCGAGCTGTTCCTGGCCGACCGGGGGCCGGAACTGCACCAGATCCGCGATGCCCAGCCGGGCGGCCAGCTTCTGCAGGCCCTCGGGCTTGGCCAGGCCGCTGCCGCTGGGCCCGCCGACGACGGGCACGACCAGGCGGGAGCGCAGCGAGGGGTCCTCGGCCAGGAGTGCGGCGGCCGCGCGCAGCAGGATGTCCGGGGCCTTCAGGGGCTGTATTCGGCCGGCGAACAGCGGGATGACCGCGTCCTGGGGCAGGCCCAGGCGGGCGCGGGCGGCGGCCCGGCTGCCGGCGACCTCGCCGTCGGGCCGGAAGCGGTCCAGATTGACGCCGGGGTGGACGACGGCGACCTTGCCGCGCTCGGCGTCGTAGTGCCGCACCAGCTCGTCCGCCTCCTCGGCGGTGTTGGCTATCAGGCGGTCCGCGGCCCGGACGATCTGCGTCTCGCCGATGACCCGGGCGGCCGGCTCCGGGGTGTCGCCGACGGCCAGCGCGGCGTTCTTGACCTTGGCCATGGTGTGCATGGCGTGCACCAGGGGGACGCCCCAGCGCTCGGCGGCCAGCCAGCCGACGTGGCCGGAGAGCCAGTAGTGCGAGTGGACCAGGTCGTAGTGGCCGGGGCGCTGGCCGGCCCAGGCCCGCATCACGCCGTGGGTGAAGGCGCACAGCTGGGCGGGGAGGTCCTCCTTGGCCAGGCCCTCGTACGGGCCGGCGTCGACATGCCGTACGAGGACGCCGGGGGCGAGCTCGACGGTGGGCGGGAGGGTGCCGGTGGTGGCGCGGGTGAAGATCTCCACCTCGATGTTGATCGAGGCGAGCTTCCTGGCCAGCTCGACGATGTAGACGTTCATGCCGCCGGCGTCGCCGGTGCCGGGCTGGTGCAGCGGCGAGGTGTGGACGCTGAGCATCGCCACGCGGCGGGGCCGGCGGGGCCCGCCGGGCAGACGCAGTCGTCCCTGGCCCGGGAACGGGCCGTGGGGTCGGCTGCGGAGCCGGGACACGTATTGGCTCACGTCGGGCTACCTCCTAGGCAGGGGCGGGTGGCACGCCTCCGCCCCGGTGCAACAACGGACCCCGGCCATCCCTTCCCGCCCGGCGCCCGGTCTGCGTACTTTGCCAAAGCGTGACCATAGAACACGGCCGAATACAGTGGTTCGCCGGACACCCCATACTCTCGAAGCCATGGTCCGCCGCCCCTCGCCGCCCTCCTTCACCGCCGCCACGGCGGCGGTGACCCCTGCGCGGCCCGTCGGAAACGTCACCCGCGGGACCACCAACCCCAACCGGCTGCGCCGCATGGACCGCTGGATAGCCGCCGAACACGGCGCCGAGCTGCGCCGCAGCGCCGACCCGGTCGCGGTCGACCTCGGCTACGGCGCCGCGCCCTGGACCGCGGTGGAGCTGCTGGGCCGGCTGCGCACGGTCCGGCCGGACGCCCGGGTCGTCGGCGTCGAGATCGATCCGGCGCGGGTCGAGGCCGCCCGGCCGTACGAGAGGCCGGGGCTGGACTTCGTCCACGGCGGCTTCGAGGTGCCGCTGCCGGGCGCCCGGGGGCGGGCGCCGGTGCTGATCCGGGCGGCGAACGTGCTGCGGCAGTACGACGAGGACGAGGTGGCCGCGGTCTGGCGGCGGCTGTGCGCCCGGCTGGCGCCCGGCGGACTGCTGGTGGAGGGCACCTGCGACGAGATCGGGCGGCGGCACGTGTGGGTGACGCTCGGCCCCGAAGGGCCCCGCACGGTCACCTTCGCCACCCGGCTCGGCTCCCTCGGAACCCCCTCCGACCTGGCAGAACGCCTCCCCAAGGCGCTGATCCACCGGAATGTGCCGGGCGAGCCGGTGCACGCCTTCCTGCGGGACTTCGACCGCGCCTGGGCGAGCGCCGCCCCGCTGGGCGCCCTGGGCGCGCGCCAGCGGTGGCGGGCCGCCGTGGCGGCCCTGGCGACGGACTGGCCGCTGGCCGGCGACCCGCGGCGGCGCCGCCAGGGCGAGGTCACGGTGCGCTGGGAGGCGCTGGCTCCGCGCGGTTAGCAAGGCCGCGGTCGGCGGGCGGCTGCGCTCAGGCCGCCCCCGCCGAGGCCGCTTCGGCCCGTTCCGGGGCCGCGGCCGGCCGCGCTCCCAGTTCCCGCAGCCGCCGCTCGGTCCGCGACCCCCGCGGGGCCGTGTACGTCACCAGTGACTGGTCCTCGTCGGTGCTCAGCCGGAAGCTCTCGAAGGTCACTTCGAGCTCGCCGACCTCCGGGTGCAGGATGCGCTTGGTGCCGCGCAGGCACTCGCGCACCGACTGCGTCTCCCAGATCCGCCGGAACTCCGCGCTGCGCGCCAGCAGCTCGCCCACGACCTCGCAGATCCGCGCGTCGTCGGGGTGCCGGCCGCTGTCGGCGCGCAGATTGCCGACCACCTCGACGGCCTTGGCCTCCCAGTCCGGGTGCAGGGCGCGCGCCGCCGGGTGCAGGAAGACCAGCAGGGCGCTGTTGCGGCGGTCCGGCGCGAGCTCCTCCAGGTCGAAGGCGACCCGGCCGCCGAGGGTGTTGAAGGCGAGGATGTCCAGGCCGCGGCCGACGACCATGGCCGGGACGGTGGTGTCCATGGCGTCCAGGAGCTGGCGGACCTCGGGCCGTACGGTCCGGCCGACGGGGCCCGTCTCGCAGCAGTCCGCGGTGCGCCGGCGCGGCGCCGCGACGTTGTGCAGGTACCTCACCTCGCCGCCGGACAGCCGCAGCGCCCGCGCGATGGCGTCCAGGACGGTCTCGGAGATGGCCTGCGCACGGCCCTGCTCGATCCGGGTGTAGTAGTCGACGCTGATCCCGGCGAGCTGGGCGACCTCCTCGCGCCGCAGTCCGCGCACCCGCCGGCGGCCGACCCCGCCGGGCAGGCCGAGGTCGGCCGGGTCGAGCGCGGCGCGGCGCGCCTTGAGGAAGGAGCTGATCTCGATTTCCGCGTACAGCATCCGTCCAGTATGCGACGCACGGCCGGCCGGGTGGTTCCGCCGGACCCAGGCTGCGACGGGCCTGGTCCGCTCGCCGTCAGGGCACCAGGGTGGTCCGCACACCCCTTGGAGGGACGTATCCCGGGGGACGGACAAGGAGTGACGCATGCAGCGCAGGATCCTCGGCGGCACCGGCATCTCGGTCAGCGAGTACGCACTGGGCGCGATGATGCTCGGCGCCTGGGGCAACACCGACCACGACGCGTGCGTGCGGCTGGTGCACCGGGCGCTGGACGCCGGCATCAACTTCGTCGACACCGCGGACGTCTACGCCGCCGGCGAGTCCGAGGAGATCGTCGGCAAGGCGCTCAAGGGCCGCCGCGACGACGTCGTGCTGGCCACCAAGTTCTTCAACCCGATGGGGCCGGACGCCAACCACGGCGGCAATTCCCGCCGTTGGATCGTCCGCGCCGTGGAGGACAGCCTGCGCCGGCTCGGCACCGACCACATCGACCTCTACCAGGTGCACCGCCCCGACCCCACCACCGACATCGACGAGACGCTCGCCGCGCTCTCGGACCTGGTGCGCGCCGGCAAGGTCCGGGCGATCGGCACCTCGACCTTCCCGGCCGAGCAGATCGTCGAGGCCCACTGGGCCGCCGAGCGCCGCGGCCACGTCCGCCCGCGCACCGAGCAGCCGCCGTACTCGATGCTGGCGCGCGGCGCGGAGAACGCGGTGCTGCCGACCGCCCAGCGCTACGGCATGGGCGTGCTGACCTGGGGCCCGCTCAGCGCCGGCTGGCTCTCCGGCCGTGCCCTGTCGGACAGTTCGCGGGCCGGCCTGGAATCGGGGAAGTTCGACCTCTCGGTGCCGGAGAACGCCCGCAAGGCGGAGGCGGTCGCCGCCCTGTCCGAGGTCGCCGCGGACGCGGGCCTGCCGCTGCCGCACCTGGCGACCGCGTTCGTGCGCAGCCACCCGGCGGTGACCTCCGTCATCATCGGCCCGCGCACCCTCGACCAGCTCGACAGCCTCCTGGAGGGCTCCCAGGTCACCCTGGACGCGGAGATCCTGGACCGCATCGACGCCATCGTCCCGCCCGGCACCGACCTCAACCGGGCGGACAGCTACTACCTGCCGCCGGCCGTCGAGGACGCCTCGCTGCGGCGGCGCTGAACGAAGCGGCCCGGGGGGGGGGGGGGGGGGGGGGGGGGGGGGGGGGGGGGGGGGGGGGGGGGGGGGGGGGGGGCCTATCCTCGGCGCCCGTCAGCCATTATGGCTGCGCGACGCG
>NZ_JBVIRA010000007.1:64851-95955 GCF_055576575.1 Streptomyces sp. NPDC033270 | reverse complement strand
CTCCCCTCCATCCCGGACGCCCCCCTTCTGTGCGTCCCCGCACCACCCCCCCCCCCCCCCCCCCCCCCCCCCCCCCCCCCCGGGCCCCTGCGGGGAACCGCCGCGCCTCACCGCCCCAGGCCGGCGGCCTTCTCGGCGCGCCGCGCGAAGACGTCCTCCCGGCGGTCCTCCATCTGCCGCAGCGCGTCCTTGCGGTCCGCCTTGGAGAGCCGGTCGAGGTAGGTGTGGCCGACGAGGTGATCGGTCTCGTGCTGCAGGCACCGGGCGAAGTAGCCCGTCCCCTCGATGACGTGGGGGTTGCCGTCCTTGTCGAACCCGCGGACGACGGCACGATCGGTACGGGGGACCGACATGGTGGCGCCGGGCACGGACAGGCAGCCCTCGGAGTCGTCGATGAGCCGGCGGCTGCCCGGGTCGGGCAGTTCCAGCACCGGGTTGATGAGGTGGCCGACGTGCCGGATGCCCTCGTCGTCCGGGCAGTCGTACACGAACAGCCGCAGGTCGACGCCCACTTGGTTGGCGGCCAGACCGGCACCGGTGGCCACGTGCATCGTCACGAACATGTCGTCGATCAACGCCGACAGCTCCGGCGTCCCGAACTCGGTCACCTCCCGGCACGGGCGGGCGAGGACCTCCTCGCCGACGACCGTGACACGGCGCACCGAGCCCCGCTCCGCCTCCGGCGGCAGCGCCGGGTACGCGTCGACGGGACGGCCCTGCAGACGGACCCGCCGGTCGACGGGACGGGACCGCTCACGACGAAAAGGCACAGCTGTCTCCCCTGTTTCACGCATGCCACAGCGGCCGCGGAGGTCACCGCGACCCGATACCTTCGGCCAGGACAAGTGCTTGCCAAGGCCTTTGCAAAGTAGCAGAATTTGCAAAGTGACTGAAGACGACCTCACCACTCCGGACGGCCGGACCGGCGGCACGGGCGAGGGATTGCGCGAGCACGAGGTCCGCGCGGCCCTGCTGGACCTGCTCGCCGAAGTCGGCACCGTCACCGCGACCGAAGCCGCCTCCCGGCTGGGCTACAGCTCCGGCCTGTGCTCCTTCCACCTGCGCCAACTCGCCCGCCACGGATACCTCGAAGAGGCCCCGCGCAGCGGAGGCCGCGCCCGCCCCTGGCGCCTGCGGCGGCCCACCCCCGCCGCCGACGTCCCCGCCGAGGACCAGTTCGGCGACCTGGCCCGCGGGCTGGAGGACGAGAGCTGGCAGCGCTGGCTGACACAGCGGGACGCGGCACCGCCCGAGTGGCGCCACGACGAAGCCTTCAGCGCCGTCGCCTACCTGACCCCCGAGGAGATGAGCCGGGTCGCGGAGACGATCCGACGAGCGCTCGCCCCCTACCGCGACCGCGAACAACGCCCCCTGGCCCGCCCCGACGCCGCCCTCCCGGTAGCTCTGATCACCCGGCTGTTCCCGCTGCTTCCCCACGCTCGGGGCGAGGAGGACGGGGCCTGAGGCGTCGTCGGGGCCGGGTGTCCGCTCAAGGAGACGCCCGAAGCCGCGGACTCAGGCCAGATGCAAGGACGCCAACAGCGCGTCCACCAGCGGCCGGTCGCGTTCGTGGGTGAGGCGGGCGCGGGCCTCGGTGGGCGGGAGCCAGGCCAGGCGGTCGACCTCGGCGTTCGGGGTGAAGGCGCCGGCGACGGCCTCGGCGGCCCAGTAGCGGACCCGCTTGGGGCGGCTGCCGGCGAGGTAGCTGGTGGTCGGCAGCGGGGCGCCGAGGCGGCAGTCCATCCCCGTCTCCTCCGCCACTTCGCGCACCGCGCCGGCCAGCGCGTCCTCGCCGCGCTTGAGCTTGCCCTTGGGGTGCGACCAGTCGTCGTACTTGGGGCGGTGGACGAGGCCGATCTCCAGCCCGTCCTCGGACGCCGCGCGGCGCCACAGCACGCAGCCGGCGGCGCGCACCGGCTTCTGAGGGACGGTCACCTCCCCACCCCCTCAGCCCCTGGGCGCCCTGGACAGCCACACCCGGCCGAACGCGAACCGGGCCGCCTCCACCTGATGGCGCTGATCGGCGTGCAGCACCCCCAGGGCATAGGCCGTGACGGGGGCGATGCGGGGGGTGCGGGCCGCGGCGGCGGCAGCGGCGGCGGCCTCCGCGGCGTCGCGGTGGCGCTCCAGTGCCCGGGCGGCCTCCAGGAGCCGGGGATCGGCGCGCTCCGGCGCGAGCACCTCCTGGGCGTAGCGGCTCAGCCGCACCAGGAGCCGGACCTGGTGCCAGGGCGCGTCCTGGCGGTGGTCGGCGGTCAGCGCCTCGGCGTTGTACGGGTACCCGGCACGCGACAGCGGCAGCGCCGCGACCGCCTCGGTCAGCCGCCGGTGCGCCTGCTCGGCGAGCGGCGGCAGCGCCTCGGCGGCCGGCAGCTCCGCGGCCGTACGGGCCAGCGGGGCCTCGGAGGCGAGCACCGCGACGGAGTCGGCGACGGCGTGGAAGCGGGAGGAGCCCAGCGCCTGCAGCGCGGCGGAGTGGGCGCGGGTGCGGGCGAGGGTGAGCTGGCGGTCCAGCAGCGCCCCGGCCCGCGCGGCACCGGCCGACAGCGCGGCGTCGGGATCCGCCTCGGCGGAGGGAGCGGCGGCCGACGCCTCCGGGGAGGTGCCGGACGATGCGGAGGGTGCGGGGCGTGGTCCCGCGGCCGCCCGGTCGGTGCGCTTGCCGCGTTCGCCCCGGCCGCCCCGTTCGCCGCGTGCGGGCCGCTCGGGCCGTTCCCCCCGGCCCGTCAGCCGCGTAAGCGCCGCCATCAGCCGCTCGCGGCGGGCCTCGCAGGCCTGCTCGCGGGCGAGGGTGCCGGACAACCAGCCCAGTTCGGCCAGGAGTTGGTCGGCCCAGGCCTCCTCGGTCAGCGGCCGGAAGGTGTGCAGGGTGGCGCTGATCCGGCGGGCGGCGCGGCGCAGCTGGCGGGCGGCCTCGCCGGCGCCCTCGGCGTCCGGGCCGCTCTCGCGGTGCAGCCGCAGACTGCGCAGGAACTCCGCGGACTGCCGGTGCAGATAGCCGGCGAGCACCTCCTCGGCGGTCCCGGCCGGGCCGGCGCCGAGGGCGGAGTCGGCGCCGGGGGCGGCACCGGAGGCCTCGGTGTCGGCGCCGTACGGCCCGTCCACCACCGCGGCACGGGCTCCGGGCGCCCCGCCGGGCTCGTATCCGGCACCGAGGAGACCGGCCGGCCCCCCGATCGGCTGGTCATGTCGCTGGGCCACGCCGGCGCCTCCGGGCGTCAATGAGCATTTCCTGTACGTTGCGCAGCGGCGCGCCGTCCGCGTCCACCGCGCGCCGGTTCCAGTCGCCGTCCGGGCCCAGGTGCCAGGAGGACGTGGAGTCCGCCGTCCCGGTCTCCAGCAGCCGGTTGAGGGAGGCGCGGTGGGCCGGGTCGGCCACCCGCACCAGCGCCTCGATCCGCCGGTCCAGGTTCCGGTGCATCATGTCGGCGCTGCCCAGCCACACCTCGGGCTCGCCGCCGTTGCCGAAGACGAAGACCCGGGAGTGCTCCAGGAAGCGGCCGAGGATGCTGCGGACGCGGATGTTCTCGCTCAGGCCGGTGACTCCCGGGCGCAGCGCGCAGATGCCGCGCACCCAGATGTCGACCGGTACGCCCGCCTGCGAGGCACGGTAGAGGGCGTCGATGACGGCCTCGTCGACCATCGAGTTGACCTTGATGCGGACGTAGGCGGGGCGGCCCGCGCGGTGGTGCGCGGCCTCCTTGTTGATGCGCTGGACCAGGCCGTCGCGCAGGGACTTGGGGGCGACCAGGAGCCGGCGGTAGGTCTCGCGGCGGGAGTAGCCGGAGAGCCGGTTGAAGAGGTCGGAGAGGTCCGCGCCGACCTGCGGGTCGGCGGTCAGCAGGCCGAGGTCCTCGTACAGCCGGGCCGTCTTGGGGTGGTAGTTGCCGGTCCCCACATGGGAGTAGCGGCGCAGCATCTCGCCTTCCTGGCGGACGACCAGGGAGAGCTTGCAGTGGGTCTTGAGGCCGACCAGGCCGTAGACGACATGGCAGCCGGCCTCCTCCAGCTTCCGCGCCCACTTGATGTTGGCCTGCTCGTCGAACCGGGCCTTGATCTCGACCAGGACGAGGACCTGCTTGCCGGACTCGGCGGCGTCTATCAGGGCGTCGACGATCGGCGAGTCCCCGGAGGTGCGGTAGAGCGTCTGCTTGATCGCCAGGACGTCGGGGTCGGCGGCGGCCTGCTCCAGGAAGGACTGCACGGAGGTGGAGAAGGAGTCGTAGGGGTGGTGCAGGAGGACGTCGCGCACGCGCAGCGCCGCGAAGATGTCGGGGGCCGAGGCGGACTCCACCTCGGCGAGGTCGCGGTGGGTGCCGGCGACGAACTTGGGGTACTTCAGCTCGGGCCGGTCCAGCGCTCCTATCCCGAACAGGCCGGTCAGGTCCAGCGGGCCGGGAAGCGGGTAGACCTCGGCGTCGGAGATCTTCAGTTCCTGGACCAGCAGGTCGAGCACGGCCGGGTCGATGGACTCCTCGACCTCCAGGCGGACCGGCGGTCCGAAGCGCCGCCGCATCAGCTCCTTCTCCAGCGCCTGGAGGAGGTTCTCCGCGTCGTCCTCCTCCACCTCCAGGTCCTCGTTGCGGGTGACCCGGAACATGTGGTGCGCGCGCACCTCCATGCCCGGGAACAGCTCCTCCAGGTGGGCGGCGATGACGTCCTCGATGGGGACGTAGCGCTGCGGGGAGGCCTCCAGGAAGCGGGAGAGCAGCGGCGGCACCTTGACCCGCGCGAAGTGGTCGTGGCCGCTGACGGGGTTGCGCACGACGACGGCGAGGTTCAGCGAGAGGCCGGAGATGTAGGGGAAGGGGTGTGCGGGGTCCACCGCCAGTGGGGTGAGCACCGGGAAGATCTGCTGGCGGAAGAGGGTGAACAGGCGGGCCTGCTCCTTCTCGGTCAGCTCCGGCCAGCGGATCAGATGGATGCCCCGTTCGGCGAGCTCGGGGGCGATGTCCTGCTGGTAGCAGGCGGCGTGCCGGGCCATGAGTTCGCGCGAGCGCGTCCAGATCTGCTCCAGCACCTCGCGGGGCTGCAGGCCCGACGCGGAGCGGGTGGCCACGCCCGTGGCTATCCGCCGCTTGAGCCCGGCGACGCGGACCATGAAGAACTCGTCGAGGTTGCTGGCGAAGATCGCCAGGAAGTTAGCCCGTTCGAGGAGGGGGGTGCCCGGGTCCTCGGCCAGTTCGAGCACCCGCTCGTTGAACGCCAGCCAGCTGCGCTCGCGGTCCAGGAAGCGGCCGCTCGGCAGCTCCTCGCCGTCGGCGCCCACCACGCCCTGGTCCTCGTACGCGTCCGGATCGGCGTCCAGGTCCGGTTCCAGGCCCGGCACCGTCCCGCGGACCGCGTTCGGGCGGTGCGCGGCGATGGAGCCCACGGACGGCTGGGCCGAGGGGGCCGGGGCCTCGCGGGGCTTGGCGGTCGGCATCTCGGGCTGGACCTGGGCCTGAGCGCTGGGCTGCTGGTTCATGGCCTTATTCTTCCGCGTCCCCGGGGTTCCAGGCGCGTCAGGAGGAGGCGGCGCGAGACGGAGCCTCGGGTTGGGGACGTTCGGCACAGCGGGCTGCATTCAGCGATGCTCGCAAGCAACATTGAATCACTGGTAACGCGGATATGGCGGACAGGCAAGCGGGGTGCCACGGGCGGGGGCGGGCACCGGCCCGGGTGCCGCCTGCCGGCGCCTTCCCGCCCTCCTCGGGGACGCCAAGATAGCCGCCGGGCCGCCGGGGCGGGAGGGCCCGGCCGCCGGCTTCAGCCGTGCCGGCGGCGCATCACCCGGAAGGCGAGCGCGGTCAGGGCCACCGCCAGCGCCAGCACGAGCCCGGCCTCGATCCACGCCAGCGGCCAGTGGTGCCCCACCGGATGCTGGTCCAGGAACCGGCCGGTCACCTCGTGCTCGCGCAGGCAGCCGCCGTAGTCGCCGTCGGGCCGGCATCCCATCTCCTCCGCGGTCAGCCGGGCGCCGGAGCGGGTGGTGTACCCCTCCCCCAGGACCCAGCTGTCGTCCGGCGCCCGGACCGCCTCCTCGCGCCCGAACGAGGTCGTGGTGACCGGCATCAGATGCGGCCTGAGCAGCGTGAACGCGGACTGCAGCACGATCATGGCGGTCAGCGTGAGGGCCATCGACGCGACCGTACGGCGCAGCAGCAGACCGGCCAGCGTCCCGGCCGCCAGGCCCAGCAGGGCGTAGGCGACGGGTATCGGGCCGAGCGAGTCAAAACCGAGGGTGGAGTACCAGTAGGAGCCGGAGACCTCGTCGCCGCCGACCTGCCAGAGCCAGGCGAAGACCGCCGAGAGCCCCGAGGTCGCGGTGAGCACGACCAGCGCGGGCACCGCGAGCTTCGCCGCGAGCCAGCGCAGCGGGCCGACCGACTGGGTCAGGACGAGCTGGTGGGTGCCGGCCTCCAGCTCGCGGGCGATCAGCGGCGCGCCCAGGAACGCGCCGATCAGCGCGGGCAGCAGCATCAGCCCCAGCTCGGCGAGCTGGAGGGACGGGTGGTAGGCCGCGCGGAAGGCGCCGACCGCCTCCTGGGTGCCCTCGCAGCGCGGGACCAGGGAGATCAGCGAGCAGCCCGCGATCTGGTGGGCGTCGACGAACCCGGCCATCCGGCCGCGCAGCACCGCGCCCCAGACCGCGGCGGCGGCCGATCCGGCGAGCAGGACGCCCAGGGCCAGGCGGTGCTGTCGCCAGACCAGCCAGGGCAGGCCGCGCAGGGGGGAGATCCCGCCCGCCGTCCGGCGGCCGGCCGGACCGCCCGGCCCGTCGCCGCGGCCGGCGCCGCCCGCGCCGGGTCCCTGCCCGTCTGCCGTGAGGTGTGCCGTGGTGCCGGTCATGCCGCCGCTCCCTTGCCGCTGTGCTGGTCGTGGCCGATGCGTGGTGCGCCGCCCGGCGGGCCGGGCCGGCCGGGTGCCGCGTTGCGCGGCATACCCGGGATGCCGGGCCGGTGCCCGGGTGTGCCGCCGGGGAAGCGGCGCGGCCGCGCAGCGGCCGGCTCCCCGCCCGGCGCGCTCGCCGCGGGCGGGTCGGGGGCCCGCAGACAGCCGAGCAGCAGCTCCTCGACGGACGGCTGCGCCACCTCCCACGGCCCGGCGGCGAGCGCGCCCTTGGGCCGTACGACCGCGGTGAAGTGACGCCCCGACAGCTGCGCGTCGACGACCGGGTGCGCGGCGATCTGGGGCGGCAGCCCCTCGCCCCGGCGCTCGCCCATCACCAGGGCGTGCGCCCCGACGACGTCCTCGGTCGCGCCCGCGAGCCGGACCCGACCACCGCCCAGCACCAGCAGGTGGTCGCAGACCCCGTCCACTTCGGCGGGCGGAGGCGAGGTCAGCACGACGGTGGTGCCGTACTCGGCGGCCTGGGCCAGCAGCAGCGCGGCGACCTGGTGCCGTACGAGCGGGTCGGCGTGCGCCGGCAGGTCGTCGAGCAGCAGGACTTCGGGCTGCCGGGCGAGGGCGAGGGTGAGCGCGAGGCGGACGCCCTGTCCGGCGGAGAGGGCGCCGACGCGGGCGTCCAGGGGCAGGCGGCCGGCCCGCGCGATCCGCTCGGCGCGCTGCTCGCTCCAGTGCCCCGGGGTGAGTTCGCGGCCCAGCCGCAGCGTCTCGGCGACCGTCAACCGGGGGTAGAGCGGCCCGCCTTGGGCCACCCACGCGACCTTGGCGCGGCCGGCCGAGCCGGACCCGCTCGCGCCGCCGATCCGCACCGTGCCCTCGGTGGGGCGGACCAGCCCGGACGCGAGCGAGAGCAGGGTGGTCTTGCCAGCGCCGGGCGGGCCGAGCAGTGCGCAGATGCGGCCGGCCGGCAGCCGGAAGGTGCAGTCGCGCAGTGCCCAGCGACGGCGGTGGCGCCTGCCCAGGCCGATCGCCTCGACGGCGGTACGGCCCGTGGTGCGGCCGGTCGCCTCGTGGCCGTCCACCGGCCGTATCGCCATCCCCCGAGCCCCCTGCCCCATCCCCGCCCCATTCCACTAATGAAGTAGTGGAAGCGTGCGGGAAGTGGGCTGCACCTGTCAACCTCGCCGCCTACGCTGACCGCGTGCCCATACCTTCGAAACCGCCCACGCCGCTGCCGTACATCCCCGACTACCCGATCCGCACCGCACGACTGGATCTGCGCCCCGTCACCGCCGACGACTTCGCCGCGATCCACGCCTACCAACGGCGCCCCGAGGTCTGCCGGTACCTCTACTGGGGCCCCCTCGACGAGGCCGGGTCCCGGGAATCCGTCGCCGCCAAGTCCGCCCGCACCACGCTGCGCGACTCCGGCGACATCCTCCAGCTCGCCGCCGTCGTCCGCGAGACGGGCACCCTGGTCGGCGACGTCACCTTCGCCTGGACCAGCCGCGAGCACCGCCAGGGCGGCATCGGCTATGTCTTCAACCCCGACCACTCCGGGCGGGGTTACGCCACCGAAGCCGGCCGGGCACTGCTGAAGCTGGGCTTCGAGGAGCTGGGACTGCACCGCGTCCAGGCCGAGTTGGACGGCCGGAACACCGCCTCGGCCCGGGTACTGGAACGGCTGGGGATGCGCCGCGAGGGCCATCTGCGGGAGAACGAGTTCCTCGACGGCGTGTGGACCGACGAGGTGGTCTACGCGATGCTGGCGCGCGAGTGGCGGGCCCAGCGGGACTGAGAGCGTCGAAACGACGAGCGGGGCCGGCCCGTCGTGGCCCGCCCCGCCGCCGCTGAACGTCCTCGCGCCCGTCACGTCTCCGAGCGGTACATCAGATCCGTCTCGTGCGTGACGAACCCCATCCGCTCGTACACCGACACCGCCGCCACGTTGTCCGCGTCGACGTAGAGCATCGCCGTCGGCAGCCCCTGCCCCGCCAGATGCCGCAGCCCGACCGAGGTCAGCGCCTTGCCCAGGCCGCCGCCCTGGGCCCCGGGCCGCACCCCGAGCACATAGACCTCGCCGAGACCCTCGTCGGCGTGCACCTTGGTCCAGTGGAAGCCGACCAGCCGGCCGCCCTTCTCCGCCAGGAAGAAGCCCTTCGGGTCGAACCACGCCTCGCCCTTGCGGTCGTCCAGGTCGCGCTGGGCCAGCGAGCCCTGCTCCGGGTGGTGCGCGAACGCCTCCGCGTTCACCTCCAGCCAGGCCGCGTCGTCCGTGCCCGGCTGGAACGTCCGCACCGACACCCCCTCGGGGAGCACCGGCTCGGCCAGCTCCAGATCCGCCAGCGAACGCCGCATCTGCCGCAGCTCCCGGAACATCGTCAGCCCCAGCGTCTGGGCCAGGTGCCGGGCGGCCGGATGCCCGCCGTGGGCCCAGACCCGCAGCCGGCGCCCGGACTGCTCCAGCAGCTCGCCGCCCAGCGCCCGGCCGTGCCCGCGACCGCGGAACCCGGGGTGCACCACCAGCTCGGCGGCCGGCGCCTCCACCGGGTCGGTGTCCTCCAGCTGCCCGTACGCCACCAGCTCCTCGGCCTCGTCCCCGCGCGCGTACACCAGCACATGCCGCACGCCCGCGCGCGGACCGCCCCGCAGCTGCAGCCGTCCCTGCTCGGACACGGCGGGCTGCCCGTCCGTGCGCGCGGCCCGCTCGATCAGCTCGAGGACGGCCGCGGCCCCTTCCGGCGCGAGCTCGTCGACCACCTGGATCCGGCGGCCGGTCCGTCCCATCTCCTGTGCAGCGTCAGTCATGTCTGAAGCGTACGTCTCGGCCGGGGCCCCGCAGGGGCGCCACCCACTCTCCCGCCGCGCCCCGGCAACCAGGCCGTAACCCGGCACCCCCTGTTGCGCTACGCGCGTCAACCGTATGCTGCCGTCCGCTCAGGTACATCCAGGAGGGGAATCCATGCCAGCGACACCGCAACGGCGCCGCACCGTAAGCAGATTGACGATCGGCGCCGCCGCCCTGGCCGCCGCGGCGGGCCTCGCCGCCACCGCCCTGCCGGCCGGCGCCGACACCGGCCCGGCGGAGCGCTCCGGCCGCACCGTCGACGTACAGCTGCTCTCCTTCAACGACTTCCACGGCAACCTCGAACCGCCGCAGGGCTCCTCCGGCACGGTCGAGGAGCTCCAGCCGGACGGCACCAAGAAGGCCGTCCCGGCCGGCGGCGTCGAGTACCTGGCCCAGTCCCTGCGGACGGCCCGCAAGGGCCACCCCTACTCGGTCACCGCGGCGGCCGGCGACATGGTCGGCGCCAGCCCGCTGCTGTCCGGGCTGTTCCACGACGAACCGACCATCGAGGCCATGAACAGGCTGGGCCTGGACGTCACCTCCGTCGGCAACCACGAATTCGACGAGGGCCGCGCGGAGTTGACCCGCCTGCAGAAGGGCGGCTGCCACCCGAAGGACGGCTGCTACGAGGCCGGCGAGAAGTTCCAGGGCGCCGGCTTCCCGTACCTGACCGCCAACGTCACGGACGAGACGACCGGCAGGCCGCTGCTCAAGCCGTACAGCGTCTGGCAGCGCAAGGGCGTCAAGATCGGCTTCATCGGGGTGACGCTGGAGGGCACCCCCGACATCGTCAACGCCGACGGCATCAAGGGCCTGAAGTTCCACGACGAGGTCGAAACGATCAACAAGTACGCCAAGGTGCTGAACAAGCAGGGCGTCAAGGCGATCGTGGCCCTCATCCACGAAGGCGGCATGCCCGCCTCCACCTCCTACAACTACAAGTGCGACAGCCCCGGACCGGGCGACGGCATCTCCGGGCCGATCACCGAGATCGCCAAGCACGTCACCCCCAAGGTCGACGCCCTGGTCACCGGCCACACCCACCAGGCCTACGCCTGCACCATCCCCGACCCCTCCGGCCGGCCGCGCACCGTCACCTCCGCCGCGTCCTACGGCAAGCTCTACACCGACACCACGCTGACGTACGACCGCCGCACCCGCGACATCGTGCGCACCAGCGTCAAGGCCCCCGGCGCGGTCAACCACGTCGTCGACCGCACCCAGCCCAAGGCCGCGGACATGACGTCCCTGATCGCCCGCTGGAACAAGCTGGCCGCCCCGGTCGCGGGCCGCCCGGTGGGACACATCTCCGCCGACATAGCCGGCCGCGGCGCCAACGCCCCCGAGTCCCCGCTCGGCGACGTCATCGCCGACGCCCAGCTCGAAGCCACCAAGGCGGCCGACAAGGGCGGCGCCCAGCTCGCCCTGATGAACCCCGGCGGCATCCGCTCCGACCTCGCCTTCAAGGCGTCCGGCTCGGAGGGCGACGGCACGGTCACCTACGGCGAGGCGTTCACCGTCCAGCCCTTCACCAACATGACGAACGTCGTCGACCTCACCGGCGCCCAGCTGCTGACCGCTCTCCAGCAGCAGGTCAGCGGCCCCAACGAGGCCTCCCCCAAGATCCTTCAGGTCTCCGACGGCCTGACCTACACCCTGGACATGACCAAGAAGGGCGCCGACCGCGTCGTCAAGGACTCCGTCAAGCTGAACGGGGCCGCCCTCGACCCCGCCAAGACCTACCGCGTCGCCATGAACGAGTTCCTGGCCGGCGGCGGCGACGGCTTCCCCGCCTTCAAGGACGGCCGGAACAAGTACGTCGGCCCCTCCGACCTCGACGCCTTCACCGGCTACCTGACCGCCCACTCCTCGCCGGAGCGGCCCCTCACCCCGCCCAAGGCGGACCGGATCACCGTGGTGAAGTAGCCGTCGGCCACGGCCCGCAGTAGCTCCCAGGGGCTTCCTGTCGTTATCCGGCCGAGCACCTCGCTCGGCCGGTCCCACGAGAGGAAGCCCCTTTGCGTTCCCTGCCCACGTCGCGTTCCCCGCGCACGATGTCCCAGCACGCCCGTGCGCGACTGGCCGTACTGGCCCTGTCCACCGTGCTGCTCGGCGCCGCGTCCCCCGCCGCGGCTCCCGCCGTGGCCCCGGGCCGCGCCCCCGCCTCGCAGCCGCCGCTGCCCGCCCACGGCAGCCCGTACATCGAGACCAGCCTGTTCTTCGGCACCGCCCGCCCCGACGGCGGTCCCGCGGTCACCGACCGGCAGTTCCGCGCCTTCGTCGACCGGTTCGTCACCCCGCACTTCCCCGACGGCCTCACCGTCCAGGTGGGCCGGGGCCAGTACCGCGACGCCCACGGCACCATCGAACGCGAGCGCTCCTACGAGCTCACCCTCTTCTACCCCACCTCGCAGGCCCGCCGGCACGACCCCGCGATCGAAGGCATCCGCACCGCCTACACCCAGCGCTTCGGCCAGGAGTCGGTGGCCCGCGTCGACGACCGGGCCCTGGTGGACTTCTGAGCCGCCGCTCCCGGGCGGCTCACCCCGTCCCGAACCACCGCTGTGCCAGCGACTCCAGGGTCGCCTCGGGCGGGGCGGGCAGTTCGCGCAGGTACCAGGGGAGATTGCTGTGGACGTGCAGCAGCGTGTAGGCCAGCAGCTCGCGGGGCGCGAAGGTGGTGCCGTAGGCGCCGAAGACGCGGGACAGCAGGCGGGGATCGGCGCGGGAGACGAACAGGCCCACGGCGACGAAGTCGTAGGCGCGGTGCCCGATCATGGCGGGCTCGAAGTCCAGGAGCCCGGTCAGCCGCCAGTCGTCGGGCTCCTCGACCGTCAGGTGCCGGCGCATGAACTCGGTGTGCAGGAGGGCGGCGGGCGGCAGCGCGGGCAGCGCCACGGAGTCGAGGAAGTCGGGGATCTGCTCCAGCCAGGGCTCCGCCAGTCCGCGGGAGCGCTGCTGGTCGACGGCCGCGGCGCGCCGGCGGCCGAGGAAGGCGCCCCAGTCTCCCGGGCCCAGGACGTCGGTGAGCGGTGCGGGGTCCAGGGCGTGCAGGGCGGCGAGGGTCTCGCCGGCCTCGGTGGCGATGCGGTCCTGGTCGGCGCGGGGGATGCGGGACCAGGCGACGGCCAGGTCGGTGCCGCGCAGCCGGGACATCAGCACATAGCGCCAGCCGTTGACGTACTCGCCGGAGTCGTGGAGGTAGGGCGTGGGCACGGGGAGCCGCCCCTGGAGGTGGGCGAGGACGCGGGCCTCGGCGATGCCGTCGTCGGCACTGGCGGCGGGGAAGAGCTTGAGCACATACCGGTCCCCGACGGAGTACACCGGCTGCGAGCCGGTGGGGAAGCGGTCCAGGGGCGCGTCCAACAGCCCCAGCCGCTTGCAGAGCTCGGCGGCCCCCGGCCGCATCACCGCTTCGTCGGGGACGATCGCGTCCCACTCGTCGTCCGTTTCCACACGAGGCAGCATGCGCGGACGGTAGGGCGGGAAGTGCCCGGGCGGCAAAGGGTTTTCACCCGGTGAAGGGCCCTGGGCGGCTCCGCCTCGCGGGGGAGCCGGAGGCGCCCGAAGGAGGAGGACGCCGGGCCGGTGTGGGTGTTTCTCGCCTACGACGGGCTGATCACGGTGATGTCGGCGGTCGGTGCGGCGCTCGCGCCGGCGACGGTACGGCCGTGGGGGCGGCGGCTTCCGGTGGGGATGGTGCGGCTGCCGTTGTGGGGCGGGACGGTGCTGCTGGCCGTACGGGGCGTGCCGGGGCTCGTCGAGAACGTCACGACGGCCACCGGGCTCACCCCGTACGGCCTGCTGAGGCTGTCGCAGCAGTCGATCGACGCCGCGTCCGGGGAATTCTGGACGACGATGGCGATCAATACGTACTTCTTCGTGGGCGCGGTGGTGATGCTGCCGCTGGTGCTGCGCTACCAGCGGGGACTGCGGACCGCTCAGGAGAAGTCGGCGGCGTGATCCCTCGCCCACTGGGCGAAGGTGCGGGCCGGGTGGCCGGTGACGCGTGCGACGGCGTCGGAGGGGGCGAAGGGCGGGGCGTCGACGGTCGCGCCGAACATCCGGACGAGTTCCCGGGCGGCCTCCTTCGGCAGGTGCGGGCCGGACATCGCCTCGGCGGCCGCGTCCTGCGAGATCTGCTCGATGCGTATCTCGCGCCCGATGGCCCGGCCGATCTCGGCGACCTGCTCGGCGACGGTCATCGGCTCGGGGCCGGTGACCGGGTAGACCCGGCCCAGATGGGCGCCGGTGCGGTCCAGGAGGGCGACGGCGGCGACATCGGCGAGGTCGGCCTCGTGGACGGGCACGCCCCGGGCGCCCGGGTGGGCATCGCGCACCACACCGGACTCACGGATCGACGCGGCCCAGGCGAGGGTGTTGGTGGCGTAGTTGGCGCCGCGGACGAAGGTCCACTCCAGGCCGGAGTCGCGCACCGCACGCTCCAGGGCGGCGTGCAGACGGGAGATGAAGTGGGTCTCGTCGGCGGGGGTGTCGGTCACCCCCATCGAGGAGTTGAGGACGATACGGCGGACGCCGGCCTTGGCGGCGGCGTCGATCAGGCCGGCCGCCGCCCCGTCACCACCGGCCGCGAGGTTGAGGAAGAGCGCGTCGGCACCGTCGAGGAGCGGTGCGAGGTCGTCGGTGCCGGTGAGGTCGGCGCGGACCACCTCCGCCGCGGCCGGCAGCGCGGCGCGCTCCGGGTCGCGGGTCAGCGCGCGTACCGCGGCGCCTTCCGCGAGGAGCCGGTCGACGAGGCAGCGGCCGATATTGCCGGTCGCTCCGGTTACCACGATCATGGGGACCACCTTCGGAGAAAGGCGAATTCGGCCGTGTGACACGGCCGGTTCCGCGGTCGGGCAAGAGGAGTGACGGTAGTTCAGCTCCGCTCGGCGGGCGCGGCATTTTTTTGCCAAGACCGAGTGGACAACCCTCACTTTTCCGGCTTACCCACAGTTTGAGTTGCGTTCAAGGGTCGTACTCGTGGTGGGATGTTCGGATGCGAACCCCCATACGCATATCTTCACCCTCGTCGGCGCCCGCTGATCGCGCCCACTCCGATTCCCCGGTGCCGGGCGCCGGGAACGACCTCGCCGGCGACACCAGAAAGCTTGAACCGGTCAATCCCTATGCAGATCTGGCGGCCCTGGCCGACCCCGAGCCGGACCCGGCGGCCGAACTCGACACGGAATTCGGCACCTTCGACGGCCCCGGATCCGCCCGCCGCCGCAGCTACCTCAACGAGCGCGACGACAGCGACGACCCGCTGGGCCTGGGGCTGCGCTCGGACGACGACGAGGGCGAGGCCTGGAAGCGGCCCAACCACCGCCGCACCAAGCGCGGCATCAGCCGCTTCGCCGCCGTCCCGATCACCGTGAAGCTGCTGGTGGCGGTGCTGGTGTGCACCGCGTTCCTCAGCCTCTTCGACCGGTTCGCCGTCCTGTACGCACAGGACAAGACCGCGGAAAAGCTGAAGGACGCACTGCATCTGAACGCCACCCCGGAAGTCGACATCCAGGGATTCCCGTTCCTCACCCAGGTCCTGGGCAAGCACGTCGACCAGGTGCACGTCACCATTCCCGATGTCGCCGCCGACCGGGTATCGCTGGCGAAATTCGAGGCGACCGCGAACGACGTACGCATCGACGGCGATCTGCCCACCTCCATCAAGGGCGCCACGATCGGCTCCATGCGCGGCACCGTGCTGCTCGCCTTTGACGACATGAACCGCGAACTGGGCGCCTCGCAGGTGAAATTCAGTGAGCTGGGACACAATTCCATCCGTGCGGACGGGCAACTGCCGATCGCCGGCCACGCATTGCGCGTACAGGCCGAGGCGCGCATTCAGCGGGCCGGCGACCGCGGTATCTCCACCGAGATCAGCCGGATGCGCCTGGACATCGGCGATGTCGCCGTCTACCGCCCCGGCACCGGCAAGGAGGAGGGCCTGCGGCTGACCCGAAAGGCCGCCGCCGACCTCAGCCGGCAGGCCGCCAAGGTCAAGTCGATGCTGTCCGTCCCGGCGATCGCGGACCGGATCGGCATCCCCCGGCCGTACATCGAAGAGGCGCTGCGCAACGAGGAGAAGCTGCACGAGCTGACCGGCTCGCCGCGCTTCATCGAGCAGCTGATGAAGGTCAACCTCGTCGACGTGGTGATCGACCACCCCTGGCTGCTGGAGAAGGTCGGCATCGACCCGAAGATCCTCGGCGCCCTGAGCGGACTGACCAAGCCGCAGCTCGCCGACCGGCTGTCGCTGTCCTTCCGCCTGCCCAAGACGCCCGGCGACGTCCGGCTGCGCAACATCTCCGTCCAGAAGGACGGCATCCGGGCCGAGCTGTCGGGGTCGAACCTGCCGTTCGGGGACGCGGCGAAGAAGAAGTAGCGGCGGGGGCGGGGGTCGCCGCCGCCCGGGGCCTCAGCTTCCCGCGCCCGGCGGCGTCGGCGGCTCGTCGGGCAGCTGCGGCGGCGGCGTCGGCGCGCCCGGCAGGGTCAGCACCGCCTCGGTGCCGCCGAGGTCGGCGGAGCGCAGCCGTACCGCGCCGCCCGCCTGCTCCGCCGTACGCGCCACGATCGACAGACCCAGGCCGCTGCCGGGCAGGCTGCGCGCGGACGGCGAGCGCCAGAACCGCTCGAAGACGTGCGGCAGCTCGTCCTGCGCAATGCCCGGACCGTGGTCGCGGACCGTCAGCTCGCCGCCGGTCAAGGAGACCTCGATGCCGCCGCCGGCCGGGCTGAACTTGACCGCGTTGTCCAGCAGGTTGACCACCGCGCGCTCCAGCCCGGCCGGCTCGGCCCGTACGTACCAGGGCTCGATGTCGGCGGTGATGGTCAGCGACGGGCCGCGCAGCCGGGCCCGGCCCAGCGCCGAGCCGACGATGTCGTGCAGCGCCACGACCTCGACGGCGCTCTGCCCGGGCTCGGGGTTCCGCGACAGCTCCTGCAGATCGCCGATCAGCGCCGCCAGCTCCCCCATCTGCGCCTTCACCGAGGACAGCAGCGCCGCCTTGTCGGCGGCCGGGATCGGTCGGCCGGACTGCTCGCTGCGCACCAGCAGATCGATGTTCGTCCGCAGCGAGGTCAGCGGCGTCCGCAGCTCATGGCCCGCGTCCGCGATCAGCTGTTGTTGCAGGTCGCGGGAGGCGGCCAGCGCCGCGGTCATGGAGTTGAAGGAGCGCGAGAGGCGGGCGATCTCGTCCTCGCCGTCCGCCGGGATGCGGATGGTCAGGTCCTCGGTGCGGGCGACGTGTTCGACGGCTTCGGTGAGGCGGTCGACGGGCTTGAGGCCGGAGCGCGCGATGACCAGCCCGGCCGTGCCCGCGCCGACGACGCCCAGTCCCGCGACGGCGGCCAGCAGCAGCGCCAGGGTGTTCAGCGCGCCCTCGATCTCCCCCAGCGGACGCGAGATGGACACCGCGAACTGCACGCCCTGGACGTCCATGTGCTTGGTCAGCACCCGCACGTCCGCGCCGCCGGTGGTGACCGCGTCGTGCAGGGTGTCCCGCAGCACGCCCTGCGCCACCGCGACGTCCGTGCGCTGCACGCGTACCGGCTGGGAGTTGGGCCCCACACAGCGCGAGCCGTCGACCTGGACGATCTGGACGTGGTAGTACGACGGCGGGGCGTTGGTGTTCTCGGTGGGGTCGGTGGGCTGGCAGTTGGCGTAGGTGACCTGCAGATAGTCCGCCGGGACAGCGACGTTCTGCAGCGAGTTGTCCACCTCGTCGCTCAGCTGGGCGCGGGTGAGCAGCCAGCAGGCGAGCGCGGAGACCGCCACGGCCACCGCCACCGCGGCGGCCGTGAGCAGGGTCAGCCGCGAGCGCAGCGGCAGCCGCCCGAAGCGCGCGCCGAGCCGGCCTCCGGCGCCCGTGTGGCCGTGGTTCATTCCGCGCCGCCGCCCGTCCGCAGGACGTACCCGACCCCCCGCACCGTGTGCACCAGCCGCGGCTCGCCGCCCGCTTCGGTCTTGCGGCGCAGGTACATCACATACACGTCGAGGGAGTTGGAGGTGGGTTCGAAGTCGAAGCCCCACACGGCCTTGAGGATCTGCTCGCGGGTCAGGACCTGCCGCGGATGCGCCAGGAACATCTCCAGCAGGGTGAACTCGGTGCGGGTCAGCTCGACCGGCCGGCCGCCCCGGACCACCTCGCGGGTCGACAGGTCCATCCGCAGATCGGCGAAGCGAAGCGTCTCGCCCTCCTCGGGCCGCGCGCCGGCCGCCGCCGCGTAGGAGCTGCGGCGCAGCAGCGCGCGGATCCGGGCGAGCAGCTCGTCCAGCTCGAAGGGCTTGACGAGGTAGTCGTCGGCGCCGGCGTCCAGCCCGGTGACGCGGTCGCCGACCGTGTCGCGGGCGGTCAGCATGAGGATCGGTACGGTCACCCCGCTCGCCCGCAGCCGGCGGGCGGCGGTCAGCCCGTCCATCCGCGGCATCAGGACGTCCAGCACGATCAGCTCGGGGTCGTAGGAGGCGACCTTCTCGACCGCGTCCAGTCCGTCGACCGCCTGCTCGGTGCCGTACCCCTCGAAGGCGAGCGAGCGCTGCAGCGCCTCGCGGACCGCGGGCTCGTCGTCGACGATCAGGATGCGGGCGGGCTGATCACCGTGCTCGGCGGGGCTCATGTGGCGGGGTTCCTCGGGTGGGACGACGGGACGAAGGGCTGCTGCTCAGCCTCGCACGACGGCGGCGGTCCGGGGAGCGGGGACGCGGAACGTCCCGTGGCGGGGCGGTCGCGGGTGGCGGCCGGGCGGGCCGTCACACGCCGCTGTTGCCGCCACCGCTCCCGCCGCCGCGCAGCGCGTCGAGGTCGGCCTTGACGGTGTTGATCGGGATGGCGAAGCCGAGGCCGACGCTGCCCGCCGTGCTGCTCGTCGCCGAGCTCGGCGAGTAGATCGCGGAGTTGATGCCGACGATCTGCCCCTGCATGTTGATCAGGGCGCCCCCGGAGTTGCCGGGGTTGAGCGAGGCGTCGGTCTGTATGGCCTTGTACGAGGTCTTCGACGAGCCGGTGTCGCCGTTGTACTGGTTGCCGCCGAACTCGAACGGCCAGCCGCCACCGCCGTCGGGGTTGTTCTGCCGCCCCTGGCCGTCCTCCTTGGGAACGGTGACGTCCCGGTTGAGGGCGGAGACGATGCCGCTGGTCACGGAGCCGGTGAGGCCTTCGGGGGAGCCGATGGCGACCACCTGGTCGCCGACCGCGAGCTTGTCGGAGTCGCCGAGCGCGGCCGCGGTCAGGCCCTTGGCCCCGCGGACCTTGATCAGCGCCAGGTCCTTGCCGGCGTCGGTGCCCATGACCTCGGCCCGCTTCCGGCTGCCGTCGCTGAAGGTGACGACCACCGTGTCCGCGCCCGCGACCACGTGGTTGTTGGTGACGATCTCGCCGTCACCGGTGATGACGACACCGGAGCCGGTGGACTGCCCGCTCGCGGTCCGCGCCTTGATCTCCACGATCGCCGGGCTGACCGCCTTGGCCACGCCCGAGACCCCGCTGCCGCTGCTCTTGCCCGCGTTGACCAGCGGGGCCGAGGCGGCGTCGGCGCTCTGCCGGGCGGTCGCGCCGGCGATCAGCGCCGCGCTGCCGCCGCCGACGAGACCGGAGACGAGCGCCACCGCCGCGATCAGCGCGACCGGCCGGCGGGCCCGGCGCCGCGGAGGCGCGGGGGCGTACGGCGGAGGCGGCGGGAAGGCCGGCCCGCCGTGGTACTCCGCGCCGTGCTCGGTGCCGTACGCGTACGGCCGGTCCTGTGGCATCTCGTCGCCGCTTCGGCGGTGGCTCTCGGTCATGGTGATCACTGTGCTCCCGGTCCATGAGAACCGTCTGAGAACGCCCTGAGAGACCCGACAGAAGTGGGTATGCCCGGTATAAAGAACCCGCGTGGAGGAGTACTAGGGCCTGTCCGAGGGGTCATGGCCAGGTGCCGTGCCAGACGCCGCGGACCCGGCCATGACCCCTCGGGCAGGCCCTAGCCGCCGTCGCAGCCGCACGACCGCCGCACCACCAGGCGCGACGGGAACTGCCGCAGCCGCTCCCGCCGGGAGCCGACCACCCGCAGACCGTCGTCCAGCACCAGATCGACCGCCGCTCGCGCCATCGCCTCGCGGTCCGAGGCGACGGTGGTCAGCGGCGGATCCGTCAGCGCGGCCTCCTTGACGTCGTCGAAGCCGGCGACCGCCAGTTCCCCGGGGACATCGATCCGCAGCTCGCGGGCGGCCCGCAGCACACCGATCGCCTGGTCGTCGGTCGCGCACATGATCGCTGGCGGCCGGTCCGGCCCGGCCAGCAGCTTCAGCGCGACCTGGTAGGCGTCGTAGCGGTTGTACGGCGCCTGGAAGTAGCGGCCGTCCGGTGTCTTGCCCGACTCCAGCATGGCCCGCCGCCAGCCCTCGACGTGGTCGGTGACCGGGTCGCCGGACTTCGGGGTCTCCTCCGTGCCGCCGAGGAAGGCGACATAGGGGTGGCCGTGCTCCAGCAGATGCCGGGTCGCCAGCTGCGCGCCCCAGATGTCGTCGGTCATCACCGCGACGTCGTCGATGGCGTCCGGCCTGCGGTGCAGCAGCACCACCCGGGCGTCCCAGGCGTCGATCTCGGCGGCGGCGTGCTCGCTGGGGCCCTGGCTGATCAGGATCAGCCCCGAGACCCGCATCCCGAGGAACGCCCGCAGATAGTGCACCTCGCGCTCGTCGAGGTAGTTGGCGTTGCCGACCAGCACCATCTTCCCGCGCTCGGCGGCGGCCTGCTCGACCGCGTGCGCCATCTCCGCGAAGAACGGCTGCCGGGTGTCCGGCACGATCAGGCCTATGAGGTCGGTACGGCGGGACGCCATCGCCTGCGCGACGCGGTCCGGCCGGTAGCCGAGCTCCTTGATGGCGGCGAGCACCCGCTCGCGCGTGGCCGGGGCGACCGGCCGGGGTCCGTTGTTGATGACGTAACTGACAACGGCGGTGGACGTACCCGCCAGTCTTGCCACATCATCCCGCGTCACCTTGGCCACGCGCGGCAGTCTACGCGGGTGGTCCTACCGGCGGGCAGGCCGTACGGCGGTGGATTCCGCGCCGCCGGCGACCGCCTGGGAAGAACCGTCACCGTCGCCGGCGCCCCGGCCGTCCGTGGACTCGCCCGGGGCGGACCTGGCGGCGGCCTGCTCGGCGCCGTCCTTGGCCTTGGCCTTGGCCTCCGCCTGGCGCTCGCCCTTCTCCGGCGTCACGAAGCGGTAGCCGACGTTGCGGACCGTGCCGATCAGCGACTCGTGCTCAGGGCCGAGCTTGGCGCGCAGCCGCCTCACATGCACGTCCACGGTCCGCGTACCGCCGAAGTAGTCATAACCCCAGACCTCCTGCAGGAGCTGGGCGCGGGTGAAGACCCGGCCCGGGTGCTGCGCCAGGTACTTCAGCAGCTCGAACTCCTTGAAGGTCAGGTCCAGGACCCGGCCCTTGAGCTTGGCGCTGTAGGTCGCCTCGTCCACCGAGAGGTCGCCGTTGCGGATCTCCATCGGGCCGTCGTCGGTGGTGATCTGCTGGCGGCCCATCGCCAGCCGCAGCCGCGCCTCCACCTCGGCGGGGCCGGCGGTGTCCAGCAGGACGTCGTCGATGCCCCAGTCGGCGGTGACGGCGGCCAGGCCGCCCTCCGTGACGACCAGCACCAGCGGGCAGCCGGGCCCGGTGGACCGCAGCAACTGGCACAGGGACCGTACGTGCGGAAGGTCCCGGCGGCCGTCGATCAGTATGACGTCGGCCCCGGGGGTGTCGATGAGGGCCGGGCCCTCGGCGGGGGCCACCCGCACACTGTGCAGCAACAGGCCGAGCGCCGGGAGCACCTCCGTCGACGGCTGGAGTGCGTTGGTCAGCAGCAGGAGCGAACTCACCTCCGACCACCTACCCGGTTCCCGGAGCATTTCGCCCTGTCCTGCTCACGGTCCTGCCTGCTTCGCTCGCCCATGACGTCTGGTTCCTCCTCGGTCCCTGCGACGGGGGCACCTCCCGGCCCTGGCCGGGGGAGTCTGCGGCACTGCTTCGTACGGTCCCCTCAGCCGCGCGGCTCGCGGCTGAAAGCACAAAAGGACCCGGGGGCTACGCTGCCCGGATCCTTCTTGTCCTGCAGAATAGCCCACCCGGCTGCCGAGCCCGAGGCCGATTTTGCACGTTCTTGTGTTCTCTCGATCACTTCGAGTGGTCGGCGCGTGTCCCCAGTTGACGAAAAGGGGCGCCGGCCCGAGGCCGCCCGCACCCCCGAAAAGCCCGTCCTGAAGCGGATCCGGCGCCCCGGCCGACACCGCGGCCGCCGTCCTCGCGCGGCGCCCCGCCGGCGCCGGCCCTCCCCCGCACCACTTTTCGCCGCAGCCGCGTTTTCCCAGCATACGGACATGATCACGGCCTCGCCCCGAGGTCCGGCGGCGGCGGTCGGGCACCGGGCGACCGGCGGCCGCGGATCCCGGCCGGGCCTGCGGACCGCTCCCCGAGCCGCCGCCCGGCCGCCGCCGGACCGCCACCGCCGGCTGCCCGGCGCCGCCCCGCCCTGCGCCCCCGAGCGGCCGGCGCTTCGCGGCCGGGGGGAGCACAGGGAGCGCACGGAAGCGCACTCCGTGCGCGCCCCGGCACGGCCCGGCACCGCCCGTCAGGCGTCGCCGTCGGGCTCCGCCTCCTCCTCGTCCTCCATCGGCGGGCGGAAGTCCTCCAGCCGCTTCAGTACGTGGATGGCGCTCTCCCGCAGCCCGGCCCATTCGTCGCGGTCGGTGAACAGCGGCTGCGAGCGGCCCTGGTCCAGCTCCGCCAGCTCGGCGAGCGCCCCCTGCGCATGGTCCAGGGACCGGCCCAGCGACTGGCGCTGATCGGCGATCCGCTGCCCCACCGGGCGCTCGTCCGCCTCCTGCGGTGCGGGCCCCGTCCCCGGCTCCGGCCGCGGCTCGCCCTGCTCACCCGGCCGCTGCGGCGACGGCCAGAGCACCGGCGCCACCGGCTGGGCGTCCGCGACGGCCCGCTGCGCCCGCGCCTCGTCCGAGGCGTAGACCACGTCCCAGGTCAGCAGCGGCACCTCGGCCCCGTCGGCCCGGCGGATCCGGTCCGGTGCCGCCAGGTCCACCGCGACGTGCTGGTACCCCTCCGCGCTCGCGTCGTCCTCGCCCGGCAGCCCGAACTCCTGCCGGGAGCCGGCGTTGCGGGGCAGCCGGTCGGCCCGGAACCGCTGGGCCGCCAGCGCCAGGGTCCACAGTCCGAGTGCGTTGCCCTCCCGGGCCAGCCCGGCGACCACGATGTTGGCGTCGGCGCGGAAGGGCACCTTGCCGGGCTCGCGCCGGGCGCTGAGGGCGGAACCGACGTTGCTGGTGATCAGCTTGTCCGCGATCAGCGCCGTGCCGCCGGCCAGGGCCAGCGTGCAGCGGGCGTCGACGTCGCCGTTCAGCGCGGGGGCGACCAGGCTGGTGAAGTCGTCGGCCGGCACCGGGATCCAGCCCTCGCACAGCACGTCCTTGGACAGCACCCCGCCGTTGCCCCACGCCTTGAGCGCCTGTTTGACGACCGACTTCTTCTGCCCCCGCCAGGGCTTGTCCACCACGGGGCCGAGCAGCCCCGCATACCCCTTGACGGTCATCCGCCGCTCGTTCTTGATCTCCTTGGCGCGGCCGCGCAGCTCTTCGAAGAGCCGGGGCCTGGTCAGGACGTGCAGCAGGTAGACGGCTCGCCACAGCGGCGTTCCCGGGATGTGGGCGTCCTGGAAGATGTCCGGGGTCGCCGACTCCCCGCGGCGGCCCACCGCGAGCGCGTACACCTCGCCGAGATGCTCCTCCATGCCCCACTCGCGGGCCCGGGTCTGGACGACGAGCTTGAGCGCCCGGGTGGCCACCTCCAGGTTCTGGGCCGCCGCGTCCCAGGGTTTGAACTCGACGTGCACCGAGGCGAGGATCGAGCGCAGGGCGTCGTCGAAGACGTCGGCCGCGGGCAGCAGACCCGTGTGGTGGGCCTCGGCGCCGACCGCGATATGCGCCGGCACCGCGTACGTCTGGGCGATCTGGATCGCCCGCAGCGAGGGCACCTCCCCGGCCGACTCGCGGCCGAACTCCTCCCGCAGCAGGCTCCGCCGCCGCTCCCGGCTCAGCGCCCAGCGCTGCGAGCGGGACTTCTGCGGCTCGTTGGCCGGCTGCTCCCGCTCGGCCGTCAGGGTCTCCACCGCCAGCTCGGCGGCCCGCGCCTGGGTGGCGCCCGGCCCGGCGAGGATCTTCCAGGCGCTGGCGAGCCGGGTGATGCCGTCCCGTGCGACCAGGGCGTGCACCGGCTCCTCGCCCTCGGCCTCGAACTCGAAGACGGCCGGGTGCACGATCAGGGCCCGGGTCACCCGCCGGGCCAGGATCGACTCCTCGTAGGAGTTGAGCGTCAGGGTGCCCTCGACGGTCTGCCAGATGTGCTTGCGCAGGTGGGCGCGGTCACGGTAGCGGTAGCGCAGGATCGCCTGCGGCCGCCCGTCCTCGGCCATGCCCAGGACCTGGGGGTCGTCCTCGTCCAGGGCGTTCTGACCGGTGCGCGGCTGGATGCCGGGGAACAGCTCGGTCAGCCACACCCGGGTGTGCACCGAGCGCAGGGTGGCCCCGTCCACATGCTCCTCCAGCAGCAGACTGCCGTCGGAGTCCTCCGACCGGCGCAGCTGCATCGCGACGAGTTCGGGGGTGACCGAGGCGCGGGAGACCGCGTGCCAGGCGTCCTCGGGGAGCGACGCCAGCCGGCTGGCGGTCCCGGCCTTGATCACCTTCGCCCGGTCGTCGACCTTCGAGGCGTCGGGCAGCTCCCGCGCGACGTCGGACACCACGACCTGTTCCTTGCCCCAGGGCACGGTGATCGGCTGCGCTGCCGCGGACTTCGACATGAACCCTCCGTCGTTTGCAGGTGGTTGAAGACTTCAACCCATCGGTCACAGCGCGCACGGCCCGTCCGCCCACGGCAGGGCGGCGCCGAACCAGTCCCCCATGAACGCGCGCTCCGGGCGCTTGGCCACGCTCTGGTACGCGGCGTAGGCCAGCAGGTCGGCGGCCTGCAGGAAGTAGTTGATGCGGGCGGACTCGAAGACCGGGACGCCCTGGATGCGCCGGTTGCGCTCCGGCAGGTCGTGGTAGGCGTCGATCAGCGCGGTCTCGGTCCCGTCGCCGTCCACGATCACCACCCCGTACTCGTCCGACGCGGCGAGTTCGGCGTTGACCCGCGCCAGCCAGGCGCGCTGGAGGGCGGGGCGGTCCCGGCCGTAGTCGTCGGTCTCCCGGTAGACGGCCGTCACCCGCACCCCGGGGATGCCGGCGACGGCCTCCAGGCCGCGGCGGATCACCCCCCGGCAGTGCGCGAGGTGTGCCTGCCGTGCCTCCCGGTCGGGCAGCCCCGGCCGGTAGACGTGGCGCCCGCGGCCCGCGGCGAGGTCCTGTGCGTGCAGCGAGGCGTCGATCGGGATGCCCAGGTCCGGGCCGCCCTCCAGCGCGGAACGAAAGCGCAGCAGGTCCTTCTTGGCGGCTTCCATGTCGTCCAGATGGACGGACAGCGAGGCGAAGGCCGCGATCGTGCGGGAGTCGCCGGCGTCGTCGGCGAAGATGATCCGCAGCGGCGCGGCGGATTCCTGGGTGGCCATGACAGCCGTCTCCGTACTGGGCCGCATTGAGGACCGCGCGCGCACGCCATCGTCCGCGCCCTCTTGGCGTGGAGCGTCCCCTCTCACCACGCACACGCGCGTACCCGGCGACCGAGCGGGTGCGGGCTCTGCGGCGGATCAGGCCTCATGGGAGGCACCACTCACCCCAAGCAGCAGCCGTCGCCCGTCAGTTCCTCGGGAGACGGCATCCAGGATCATTCCCGGACCCCGTGCGTCACAGCGTCGCCGTGCGTGACGTGTTCGTCACACCATAGCGGTGCGCCCGTATGACCTACACACAAATCCGCAACATCCAGGGGGAGTTGGGTTTACCCGCAGGTCACGGGCGCACGACGGGCGGGACTGCTTCACTCCGTCTCGGCCACCGCCTCCGCGAACTGCGCCGCGTACAGCCGCGCATAGGCCCCGTTGGCCGCCAGCAGCGCCTCGTGCGAGCCCTGTTCGACGATGGAGCCCTGCTCCATGACCAGGATGGTGTCGGCGTCGCGGATGGTCGACAGGCGATGGGCGATGACGAAGCTGGTGCGGCCGGTGCGGAGTTGGGCCATGGCGTGCTGGATGAGGACCTCGGTGCGGGTGTCGACCGAGCTGGTGGCCTCGTCGAGGACGAGGATGGCGGGTTCGGCGAGGAAGGCCCGGGCGATGGTGATCAGCTGCTTCTCGCCCACCGAGACATTGCCGCCCTCCTCGTCGATGACGGTGTCGTAGCCGTCGGGGAGGGTGCGCACGAAGCGGTCCACGTGGGTGGCCTTCGCGGCGGCGACGATCTTGTCCATGGAGGTGCCGGCGGGGGCGCCGTAGGCGATGTTCTCCGCGATCGTGCCGCCGAAGAGCCAGGTGTCCTGCAGCACCATGCCGATGTTGCCGCGCAGGTCCTCGCGGGACATGGCCGCGATGTCGGTCCCGTCGAGGGTGATCCGGCCGCCGCCGACCTCGTAGAACCGCATCAGGAGGTTGACCAGGGTGGTCTTGCCCGCGCCGGTCGGGCCGACGATGGCGACCGTCTGGCCGGGGCGGACGGACAGCGACAGGTTCTCGATCAGCGGCTTGTCCGCGGTGTACGAGAAGGACACGTCCTCGAACTCGACGCGGCCCGCGACGTGTTCGGGCCGGGCCGGTTCGGCCGCGTCCGGCTCCTGCTCCCCGGCGTCGAGCAGCTCGAAGACCCGCTCGGCGGAGGCGACGCCGGACTGGACGAGGTTGGCCATCGAGGCGACCTGGGTCAGCGGCTGGCTGAACTGGCGGGAGTACTGGATGAAGGCCTGGACGTCGCCGATGGACAGCGATCCGGACGCCACCCGCAGACCGCCGACGACGGCCACCAGGACGTAGTTGAGGTTGCCGATGAACATCATCGCGGGCTGGATGACGCCGGAGATGAACTGGGCCCTGAAGCCGGCGGAGTAGAGCGCCTCGTTCTGCTCGCGGAAGAGGGCGGCGGACTCCTTCTGGCGGCCGAAGACCTTCACCAGGCTGTGGCCGGTGTACATCTCCTCGATGTGCGCGTTGAGCTTGCCGGTGGTCTTCCACTGCTGGACGAACTGCGGCTGGGCGCGCTTGCCGACCTTGGTGGCGACGACGACCGAGACCGGGACCGTGATCAGGGCGACCAGGGCCAGCAGCCAGGAGATCCAGAACATCATGGCGAGCACGCCGAGGATGGTCAGCAGCGAGGCCACGATCTGGCTGAGGGTCTGCTGCAGGGTCTGCTGGATGTTGTCGATGTCGTTGGTGGCGCGGGAGAGCACCTCGCCGCGCTGCTGCTTGTCGAAGTAGCTCAGCGGCAGCCGGGCGAGCTTCTCCTCGACCTGCTCACGCATCCGGAAGACGGTGCGCTGGACGACCTTGGTGGCGATCCGGGCCTGGACGAAGCCGCACAGGGACGCCGCGGCGTAGATCACGGTGACCCAGAGCAGGACCTGGCCGACCGCGCCGAAGTCGATGCCGTGGCCGGGGACGACCGGCATCGTGGTGAGCATGTCGGCCAGCCCGCCCTGCCCGTCGGCGCGCAGCCGGGCCGCGGCCTCGGCCTTGGTGAGCCCGTCGGGCAGCCGGCGGCCGATGACGCCGGAGACGATCAGGTCGGTGGCGTGCCCCAGGACCTTGGGGCCGACGACGGTCAGCGCCACGCTCAGCACGCCGAGCAGCAGCGCGACGGACATCGCGGCGCGGTCGGGCCGCATCTGGGCGAGCAGCCGCTTGCCGGAGCCCTTGAAGTCCATGGACTTCTCGGTGGGCTGGCCGCCCATCATGCGGGCCGGGCCGGCCGCCGGGGCCGGGCCCCGGGCCGGAGCCTTCGAAGGGGCCTCCTCGGTGGCCGCGGGGGCCGCCGCCCCCTTGTCCGCCTTGTCCGCGGTGGTCACGCCGCCTCCTGCTCGGTGAGCTGGGAGAGCACGATCTCCCGGTAGGTCTCGTTGTCGGCCATCAGCTCGGTGTGGGTGCCGGTGCCCACGACGCGGCCCTCGTCCAGGACGACGATCCGGTCGGCGCCGCGGATCGTGGAGACCCGCTGGGCGACGATCACCACCGTCGCCCGGTCGGTCTCGCGGGCGAGCGCCGCCCGCAGCGCGGCGTCCGTCGCGTAGTCCAGGGCGGAGAAGGAGTCGTCGAAGAGGTAGATCTCCGGGCGGCGCACCAGGGCGCGGGCGATGGCCAGGCGCTGGCGCTGGCCGCCGGAGACGTTGGAGCCGCCCTGTGCGACGGGGGCGTCCAGGCCGCCCGCCATCCGCTCGACGAAGTCCCGCGCCTGGGCGGTCTCCAGGGCGTGCCACAGCTCGTCGTCGGTGGCGTCCGGATTGCCGTAGCGCAGGTTGGAGGCGACCGTCCCGGAGAAGAGGTAGGGCTTCTGCGGGACCAGGCCGATGGTCCTGGCGAGGGTCTCGGGGTCGAGGGTGCGCACGTCCACGCCGTCCACCAGGACCGTGCCGCCGGTGGCGTCGAAGAGGCGGGGGACGAGCCCGAGGAGGGTGGACTTGCCGCTGCCGGTCGAGCCGATGACGGCGGTGGTCTCACCGGGGCGGGCGGTCAGCGAGATGTCCCTGAGGACCGGCTGCTCGGCGCCCGGGAAGCGGAACTCGACGTCGCGAAGCTCCAGTTCGCCGTGCCGGCGCAGCTCGGTGACGGGGTGCGCGGGCGGCACGACGCTGGAGTCGGTCGCCAGCACCTCCTGGATGCGCTCGGCGCAGACCTCCGCGCGCGGCAGCATCATCACCATGAACGTCGCCATCATGATCGACATCAGGATGTACATCAGGTAGCTGAGGAACGCGGTCATCGCGCCGATCTGCATGTCGCCGCTGTCGATGCGCAGGCCGCCGAACCAGACGACGGCCACGCTGGAGAGGTTCATGATCAGCATGACCAGCGGGAACATCATCGACATCAGCCGGCCGGCCCGCATCGACACGTCGTACAGGTCGGTGTTGGCCCCGGCGAACCGCTCGCGCTCGTGCCCGTCGCGGACGAAGGCGCGGATGACGCGGATGCCGGCGATCTGCTCGCGCAGCACGCGGTTGACGGTGTCGATGCGCTCCTGCACCCCGCGGAAGAGCGGGCGCATCCGGCGCACGATCAGTGAGACGAGAATCCCGAGGGCCGGGACGATGACCAGCAACAGGGCGGACAGCGCGACGTCCTGATTGAGCGCCATGACGACGCCGCCGACGCACATGATCGGCGCCGAGACCATCATCGTGAACGTCATCAGCACCAGCATCTGGACCTGCTGGACGTCGTTGGTGGTGCGGGTGATCAGCGACGGGGCGCCGAACGTCCCGACCTCCCGGGCGGAGAAGGACTGCACCCGGTCGAAGACCGCGAGGCGGATGTCCCGGCCGAGCGCCATGGCCGTACGGGCACCGAAGTAGACGGCGGCGATCGCGCAGACGATCTGCAGCAGGGTCACGGCGGTCATGAAGCCGCCGATGCGGAGGATGTAGCCCGCGTCCCCCTTCACGACACCGTTGTCGATGATGTCGGCGTTGAGGGTGGGCAGGTAGAGGGTCGCCAGGGTCTGGATCAGCTGCAGGAGCACGATCAGGGATATCGAGCGCTTGTGGGGCCGCAGATGCGCCCGCGCGAGTCGGACCAACACAGAGGGAGCCTATGTGAACACTTGCCCTCGGCAATCGAATTTCCCCCAAGCCCGCCGGCGGCGTACCGGGCGGGCCGCTGCCGGCACGTGCCCGCAACGGCGCCGGCCGCCGCGTGCGCCATCATGGAGGCGGCAGACGACGGGGCGGCCCGCAAGGCGGGCGGCCCCCGACCGACACGACGAAGAGGCCGCCGTGACAACAACTGGCACCGTGCGCTACTGGGCCGCGGCGAAGGCCGCCGCCGGCACGGCTGAGGAGCCGTATGCGGCGGCGACGCTCGCCGAGGCGCTCGACGCGGCACGCGCGGCGCACTCCCAGAACCCCGAGTTCGCCCGCGTCCTGATGCGCTGCTCGTTCCTGGTGGACGGCGATCCGGTCGGCACCCGCGACCATGCGGCGGTGCCGCTGGCCGAGGGCGGCACGGTCGAGGTTCTGCCGCCGTTCGCGGGAGGGTGAGCAGGAGACCATGAACGACCACCAGCCGCAGGACCACCAGCCGTACCCGTCGCACGACCCGTACGCGCAGCCGGATCCGTACACGCAGCAGGCCCGGCACTCCGGGCACCCGCCCCAGGACGCACCGGCGGCGTACGGCGACCCGTACGGGCAGCAGGCCCACGACGCCTACGGGCAGCAGCAACAGCAGCCCCGGCACGACCCGTACGGGCGCGGCCCTTACGGCTACGAGGCGTACGGGCAGCAGCAGCCCGCACCGCCCCAGCAGCACTACGGCCAGCTGCCCGCCCAGCACCAGAGCGCCCCGCCCGCCGAGGAGGTGCACGCCCACCAGCACCCGCCGGCCCGGCCGGCGCCGGCCGCCGCGCCGGCCGCCACCGCGCCGGTCGACACCGCGCACCTCGCGCCCAACCAGCGCGCCCGCGCCGAGGGCCGCTCGCCGATCATCCCGCCCGGCATCCAGCCGGCCGCGCTGACCGCCGTGCTCGCGGCCCTGCTCGCGCTGACCGCGCCGCTGGGCCGCCCGGCGCTGGCCGTGCCGGTGGCGCTGCTGCAGGCGGTCACCGCCGCCGGCTGGTTCCGGCTGAACGGCATGTGGCCGGCCCGCCAGGGCATCGCGCTGGCGTTCCTGGCCGGACTGACCACCGACGCCGCCCTGCTCGCCACCGACCGCACGAGCGCGCCGCTGGTCGGCATCGGCACGCTCGGCGTGTGGTGCCTGCTCGTCCTCGTCCTCCAGCTGCGCAACCGCAGCAGCGCCGACGAGCGGATGTACGCGCTGACCGCCGGGCTGACCTCGACCGCGCTGGCGGTGCTCGCCGCCGGGCAGCTCGCGGCGAGCGGGCACGCGGTGAGCGTCGGCGCCGCCGCGGTCGCGGTGGCCACGCTCGCCAGGGCGCTGCCGCTGCCGTCCGCCGTCTCGATCGGCGTCGCCCTGATGGCCGCCGCCGGCGCCGGCATCGGCGCCGGCCAGCTGACCGGCCTGGGGGCGTCCGGCGCGCTGCTGGGCCTGGCGGCCGGCGGCTGCGCCCTGATCGGCCTGCGGGTGGCCAGCTACGACTACCCGTCGCGCTTTGTGCACATGACGGCCGGCGTCGCGCTGCCGCTGGCCCTGGCCGCGCCCGCGGTGTACGTGCTGGGCCGGGCGCTGGGCCAGTAGGGCCGCGTACCCCGGTCCCGTCCGCTGCGGGGGGGGGGGGGGGGGGACCCCCCCCCCCCCCCCCCCCCCGCAACAACATCGCGGGATCTTTCTTCGCTTTTTGTC
>NZ_JBVIRA010000007.1:0-64841 GCF_055576575.1 Streptomyces sp. NPDC033270 | reverse complement strand
GGGGGCGGAGCCACCCCCACCCCCCCCCCCCTCTCCCCCCCCCCCCTCCCCCCAACCCCCCCCCCCCCCCCCCCCCCCCCCCCCCCCCCCCCCCCCGGCCGTATCGCGGCGCTTCTTGCGCCTTGCGGCGGCCGCCGCTCCCGCTTGCTCGACCCCGTCATCTAGGGTCTGTCCGGAACGCAGGCAGGGGGCCTGCCCGAACGATCCGGCCGGGTTCCGGCCCAGGTGTGGGGGAAGTGGTTCGATGCGTGCACTTCGCGTCCTGTTGATCATCCTCGTCATATTCGGCGGGCTGTTCGTGGCCGGCGACCGGCTGGCGGTGAGCCTCGCCGAGGACATGGCCGCGGAGAAGATCCGCGGCAGCCAGGGGCTCGACCGGACCCCGGAGGTCTCCATCAAGGGCTTCCCGTTCCTGACCCAGGTCCTCGGCCGCAATCTGACCGAGGTGGACGCGGACCTCGGGGGCATGTCGGCCAGCGCCGAGGGGCGCACGCTGCGCGTGGACAAGCTGCGCGCGCAGTTCCACGACGTCAGGCTGACCAGCGACTACTCCTCCATCGAGAGCGCCGCCTCGGCCACCGGCAGCGCCACGATCTCGTACGCGGACCTGACCAAGGCGGCCGGCGGCGGCATCAAGATCAGCTACGCCGGGGAGAAGAACGGCCCCCGGGTCAAGATCTCGCCGAACCTGCCGCTCCTCAGCTCCGTCGAGGTGACCGGCTCGCTGAGCGTCTCGGGCAACACCGTCAGGCTGCGCGCCGACGAGATCCCGGCGATGTGCAGGGCCCTGCCGACCTGCCAGTCGAAGGTGCGCACCCAGACCGACCACGTGTGGACGCTGAACCGGCTGCCCGGCAACCTCAAGCTGGACGAGGTGGTGACGAAGCCGGACGGCATCTCCCTCTCGGTCTCCGGGAAGAACGTCAAGCTCCCCGGCTGACGGGCGCAAGGCGGCGGTCCGCCCCACCGGCCCGCCGCGCCGTCCACTTCCTGAGACACCCCGGTCCGTACGCCAGACCCCCCACCGGCGCGCGGGCCCCGGTCCGGCGCCCGCGCCCGTCCCGCACCGGCCCTCATCCCACATCACGGACAATCACGTCTCGGCATTTGACACGCCGGTGACATGCCCGGCTCCGCGTCCCTACGATCGGTGCCATGCAGAGCGCATGGAGCCCTCTCCGGCATCGGGGACAGGCGGTACTCACGAAGCGGCGGGCAGTAGACCTGTGTCGCGTCGCCGCCATGCTCTGTCGCCCTGCCTGACGGGCTTGAGCACCCTCCCCCGAGCTGTCGAAGCAGCGGAGGGCGCCCCTCGCCCGGTCGGCCCTTCCAGGCCGTAGTCCCCGCGAGTCCCCACTCAGCGCCACTTTGGTCCCCGTTCGAATGAATCGGGCCTTCCGGAAGAGATCGGCGCATAACCGGCGTACCCGCGTGCAAGTCTGCAGCCTCCCCCAAGCTCTCAACGAGCAGGGGGCGCCCCCATCCGCAACTGCCCCGGAGGAGAACAACATGAGCCGTAGCGACGTCCTCGTAGACGCCGACTGGGTCGAGGCCCACCTCGAGGACCCGAAGGTCGTGATCGTCGAGGTCGACGAGGACACCTCGGCCTACGACAAGAACCACATCAAGAACGCGGTCCGCATCGACTGGAAGAAGGACCTCCAGGACCCGGTGCGCCGCGACTTCGTCGACCAGGCGGGCTTCGAGAAGCTGCTGTCCGCCAAGGGCATCGCCAACGACGACACCGTCGTCCTCTACGGCGGCAACAACAACTGGTTCGCCTCCTACGCGTACTGGTACTTCAAGCTCTACGGCCACGACAGCGTCAAGCTGCTCGACGGCGGCCGCAAGAAGTGGGAGCTGGACTCGCGCGACCTGGTCGACGGCGCACAGGTGCCCCAGCGCCCGGCGACCGCGTACAAGGCCAAGGCCCAGGACACCTCCATCCGCGCCTTCCGTGACGACGTCGTCGCCGCGATCGACAACCTCAACCTGGTCGACGTGCGCTCCCCCGACGAGTTCAGCGGCAAGCTGCTCGCCCCCGCGCACCTCCCGCAGGAGCAGTCGCAGCGCCCCGGCCACGTGCCCAGCGCCCGCAACATCCCGTGGTCGAAGAACGCCAACGACGACGGCACCTTCAAGTCGGACGACGAGCTCAAGGCCCTCTACGAGGAGGAGTCCGTCGACCTCGCCAAGGACACCATCGCCTACTGCCGGATCGGTGAGCGCTCCGCGCTGACCTGGTTCGTGCTGCACGAGCTGCTCGGCCAGACCAACGTCAAGAACTACGACGGCTCCTGGACCGAGTACGGCTCCCTGGTCGGCGTCCCGATCGAGCTCGGCGCCAACAAGTAAGCAAGCAGCTTCTCCTCCGAACCCCTCAAGGAAGTACCGCTATGTGTGGAGCACAGGCCGGCGGCCCGGACGCCTCGACCATCAAGCCCGGTGAGACCACGATCCAGGGCAGCGTGACCCGCGACGGCCAGCCCGTCACCGGTTACGTCCGACTCCTGGACAGCACCGGAGAGTTCACCGCCGAGGTTCCGACCTCCGCGACCGGACAGTTCCGCTTCTACGCGGCCGAAGGCACCTGGACGCTGCGCGCCCTGGTCCCGGGCGGCACCGCGGACCGCACCGTCGTCGCCCAGAAGGGCGGCCTGGCGGAGGTCGCCATCGCCGTCTGACGGCGGCCTTCGGGCGCCTTCGTACGGCCGGAGGGCCGCACCCCAGAGGTTTGGACGCCTTTGCGGGGGTGCGGCCCTTCGGCGTGCCCGGGGGGGCGGAACGGGCCTTCGCGGCGGCTTCTTTCCGCCTCGCCGCGGACTTACCGTGGAGCTATGGACAGCCGCCGCCGGTCGCCCGCCGAGCGCCGCCACCGCCGCTACTTCGTGCTGATGGGCGTGTGCCTGGTGCTGTTCGTCCTGGCCTGGGGCGTGGTGCGGCTGTGGTCGGTGCCGGCCGCGGTGGGCATGTGCCTGGTCGCCATGGTCATCCCGCCGATCGCGGCGATCATCGGCAACCGGCGGGAGCCCGGCGAGCGCTGGTGGGACGAGTCCGGCGACCCCGAGTCCGACCGCTGGTGGCGCGAGCTGGACGACCGGGGCGACGACAAGCATCCGCGGTAGACCGCCCGGCCGGGCGCGCTCAGTACACCAGCACCCGGTGCGCGTCCGTCGGGACCACCGTCAGTACACCAGCGCCCGGTGCGCGTCCGTCGGGACCACCGTCAGTACACCAGCGCCTGCACGTCATCCGGCATGATCTCGCTGACGAAGAGCTGTGACCCGGCGATGCCCGCCCCCTCGATCAGGTCCTTCTGCTCGATGTCCCGCCGGGCCGCGCACTGGGTGCACACCGTGATCGCCCCGCCGCCCGCGCGGATCCCGTCGATCAGCTCCGGCAGCGGCGCGGCGTGCGGCAGCTCGAACTCGGCCGCCCGGCCCGGCAGCGCGAACCACACCGACTCGCCGGTCAGCCACAGCGACACCTCCACGCCGCTGGCCACCGCCACCGCCGCCACCGTGAACGCCTGCGAGCACCGCTCGGGCGCGTCCGCGCCCGCCGTCACCTTGATCACGAGCTTCTTCGCCATAGGGCAAGAGTAGAGCGGACACCGGGGCGCGGCGGACCTCACAGCGCCGCCGATACCCGCGCCGACTAGACTCGCAGGCGGTCCGTTACACCCTCACTCCGTCCAAGGAGCGCGTCGTGCTTGAGGCATTCTTCACCACCCTGCTGGTTCTGGTCGGCGTCGGCGTGATCGCGTTCGCCGGTCTGACCTGGAAGAAGCTGTACCAGGGCCAGCGCTGACCGGCCTGCGCGCCGCCCAGCACCGACCTTCGCCACAGCGCTTCACGCACCCCTGCCGACTGCCCCCTCTAAAGATCGCCTGAGCTGTCATGATCGAGATCCCGTCCGACCTGAACCCGGCCCTGGTGCCGCTCGCCTTCCTCCTCGGCCGCTGGGAGGGCGCCGGCGTCGCGGACTTCCCGGGCACCGAGAAGTGCAACTTCGGGCAGGAGGTCACCTTCGCCCACGACGGCCGTGACTTCCTCGAATACACCTCGCACAGCTGGGTGCTCGACAGCGAGGGCAACAAGGTCCGCCCGCTGGAGACCGAGAGCGGCTACTGGCGCGTCGACGCCGACCGCAAGGTCGAGATCGTCATGATCCGCGACCAGGGCGTGGTGGAGGTCTGGTACGGCGAGCTGGCCGACAAGAAGCCGCAGATCGACCTGGCCACCGACGCCGTCGCCCGCACCGCCGCCTCCGGACCGTACAGCGGCGGCAAGCGGCTCTACGGCTACGTCAAGGGCGACCTGATGTGGGTCGGCGAGAAGTCCACCCCGGACGTGCCGCTGCGCCCGTACATGTCGGCACACCTGAAGAAGGTCGCCGGCCTGAAGGAGTGGGCCGAGAGCCTGCCCGACGACATGCCGGACGGGGTCGCCTTCTTCAACCCGGACGGCACCCCGTACCAGGGCTGACCAGCCCGTTTCAGTGTGACGCGCCCCGCGGGGGAAGTCCGGTGAGAGTCCGGCGCTGACCCGCAACGGTAAGCGGAAGCCCCCTTCCGCAAGCCCGATCGCCCGCGGCGGCGCCCGATCCTCACAACTCGCCGTGGACTGCGAGGGGACGCCGCCGTCGCCCGAGGGCACCTCCCGGTGCACACCGGGCCGCTCGGGCCGCCGCTCCTTTCCTGCGCCCGCGGCCCGAGCCGAAGGCGCAGGTCCCCCTTTTGGCACCCCCCGCCCGAACCACCCCCCTGGTGGCCGCGCTGTGCGCCGTCCTCCTCGGCTCCCTGCTGTGCGGCGTCGGCCTCGGCGCCGCCGGGGTGAGCTGGGCGCAGGTGCTGCGCTACCTCGGTGCCGGGCTGACCGGCGGCACCATCGCGCCCGACGAGGTCGCCCCCTACACCATCGTGTGGGAGCTGCGCTTCCCCCGGACGGTGCTGGCCGCGGTCGTCGGCGCCGGGCTGGCCGCCATCGGCGTCGCCGTCCAGGCGCTGGTCCGCAACGCCCTCGCCGACCCCTTCGTCCTCGGCATCTCCTCCGGCGCGGCCGTCGGCGCCAACGCCGTCCTGCTCTTCGGGGCGCTGGGCGCACTGGGCGTCTGGGCGTTGTCGGCGGCGGCCTTCGCCTCCGCGCTGCTGGCCATGGCCCTGGTGTACGCGGCCGCCCGCACCGCCCACGGGCTCACCCCGCTGCGGCTGGTGCTGACCGGCACCGCGATGTACTACGGCTTCTCCGCCCTGACCACCTTGATGGTCTTCACCGCCGACCGCGGCGAGGCGGCCCGCTCGGCGATGATGTGGCTGCTGGGGAGCCTGAGCGGGGCCGGCTGGGGCTCGCTGCCGATCGCCGCGGTCGCGGTGGCCGCCGCGCTGGTCCGTCTGCTGCTGACCGCGGGCCGGCTGAACGCGCTGGCCATGGGCGACGAGACCGCCGCCGCCCTGGGTGTGGACGCCGGACGGATGCGCCGCGAACTGTTCGTGATCTCGGCCGCCGTCACCGGCGCGGTGGTCGCGGTCAGCGGCGCGATCGGCTTCGTCGGGCTGATGGTGCCGCATGTGGCCCGGATGCTGGTCGGCGCCGACCACCGCCGGGTGCTGGCCGTCGCACCGCTGCTCGGGGCGGTGCTGCTGGTGTGGGTGGACGCCCTGTCCCGGGTGCTGCTGGCGCCCGTCGAACTGCCGGTCGGGGTGATCACCGCCGTCATCGGCGTGCCCTGCTTCGTCGTGCTGATGCGGCGGCGCGGCTACAGCTTCTCGGGCGGTGCCTGATGCGGGTCGACATCGAGGACGTCTCGGTGGACGTGGCGGGCGTCCGCCTCCTGTCCGACATCACCCTGCGCGCGGGCAGCGGCCGGTTCATCGGGCTGGTCGGCCCCAACGGCAGCGGCAAGTCCACCCTGCTGCGCTGCGTCTACCGCGCGCTCGGTCCGGCCGCCGGCACCATACGGCTGGACGGCGCCGAGCTGGCCGCCATGACCGCCCGCGAGCAGGCCCGGCACCTGGCCGTGCTGCCCCAGGAGACCGCCACCGACTTCGACTTCACCGCCGCCGAGGTCGTCGCGATGGGGCGGCTGCCGCACCAGCGCGGCGGCTCCGGGCGCCCCGGCGCCGCCGACCGGGAGATCTGCGCGGCGGCGCTGTCGCGGACCGGCACCGGCCATCTGGCCGACCGCGGCTTCACAAGCCTGTCCGGCGGCGAGAAGCAGCGGGTGCTGATCGCCCGCGCGCTGGCCCAGCAGCCGAGGGTGCTGGTGCTCGACGAGCCCACCAACCACCTCGACATCGCCCAGCAGTTGGAGGTGCTGGCGCTGGTACGGGACTGGGGGCGCGCCGGGGACGGGTCGCCGGGCGGCCCGACCGTGCTCGCCGCCCTGCACGACCTCAATCTGGCCGCCGTCCACTGCGACGAGCTGTACGTCATCACCGGCGGCCGCATCGTCGCCTCCGGCGCCCCGCACGACGTGCTGACCGAGGACCTGCTCGCCGAGGTCTTCCACGTCCGCGCGCACCGCGTCACACACCCCGAATCCGGCGCCGTGCAGCTGCTCTTCGACCGCATCGCCCCGACCGCCCCGTGAGGACCACCATGCGCATCCACCGCCCCGCCGCCCTGCTCGCCGTCCTCGCCCTCACGCTGACCGGCTGCGGGGCCGAGGTCGCCCCGGACCGCGCCGCCGGCCGGGCCGCCGACGGCCACTACCCGGTCACCGTCGACAACTGCGGTGTGCCCACGACCTACCACAAGGCGCCCCGGCGCGTGGTCACCAACGACGTCGGGATCGCCGACATCATGTTCGCGCTCGGCTTGGAGGACCACATGGCCGGGTACGTCATGCCCGCCTACCGGGGCAGGATCGACGCGGTGGCCTGGAAGGACGCCTACCGCAAGGTCCCCTGGCTCTCCAAGAAGGCCATCACCAAGGAGATCGCCCTCGACGCCCGGGCCGACCTGGTCTTCGCGGGCTGGAACTACGGCTTCGGCGAGGACAACAACCTCACCCCGGCATCGCTGAAGAAGCTCGGCATCGGCAGCTACGTACTCACCGAGTCCTGCCGCAACGGCACCTCCGGCGGCTCCCGCGGCGTCATGCCGCCCCTGGAAGCGCTCTACGCCGACCTGGAGAACCTCGGGAAGATCTTCCACGTCGAGGACCGGGCCGCCGCCCTGGTGAAGAAGTACCGCGCGCAGGTCGCCGAGGCCGCCGCCAAGGCCCCCGCGCCCTCCCGCCGCCCCTCGGTCTTCCTCTACGACGACGGCCGCGACAAGCCGCTGACCGCGGGCAGGTACGCCGGCCCGCACGACATCATCACCAAGGCCGGCGGCGACCATGTGATGAAGGACCTCAAGGACTCCTGGACGACCGTGGGCTGGGAGACCGTCGTGGCCCGCGACCCCGACGTCATCGTCGTCAACGACTACGGCACCCCCACCGGCGCGCAGAAGAAGGCGTTCTTGAAGTCCTACCCGCCGCTGGCGAACGTCTCGGCCGTCAAGAACGACCGGATCTACGTCATGGACTACGCCGATCTGGTCGAAAGCCCCCGCAACCCGGCCGCCGTCAGCGCGCTCGCCCGCTATCTGCGCGGCGTACGGGCGGGCGGCTGACGCGGCGGGGCGTACACGCCCGCGCCCGGCCTCCTACACTGGCTGTGTGGTGACCACCGACTGGCAGAGCGACCTCCGCAGGCGCGGCTACCGCCTGACCCCGCAGCGTCAGCTCGTGCTGGAAGCTGTGGACAGACTGGAGCACGCCACCCCGGACGACATCCTCACCGAGGTGCGCAAGACGGCGGGCGGGGTGAACATCTCCACCGTCTACCGGACGCTGGAGCTCCTCGAGGAGCTCGGCCTGGTCAGCCACGCCCACCTCGGGCACGGGGCGCCGACCTACCACCTCGCCGACCGCCACCACCACATCCATCTGGTGTGCCGGGACTGCACGGACGTCATCGAGGCGGACCTGTCGGTGGCCGAGCCGTTCACCGCGACGCTGCGCGAACAATTCGACTTCGAGACGGACATGAAGCATTTCGCGATCTTCGGGCGTTGCGCCAACTGCCGCACCGCTTCCGAGGAGGGCGAGGGCTGAGGCAACCGCCGGCGGGTCGTAGGCTGGCCCCATGCTGCGACAATCACCCGCCAGCCCCCTGCTGTCGCTGCCCGGCGCCGTCCCCGCCGAGGCGCCCGACGAAGGCGTCGCCGCGCACTACGGCGACCTGTTCCGCGAGCAGCGCGCCCTCGCCGACGGCTCCGGCTTCGTGGACCTCTCGCACCGCGGGGTGGTCACCGTCACCGGCCCCGAACGGCTGACCTGGCTGCATCTGCTGCTCACCCAGCACGTCAGCGAACTCCCGCCCGGCCAGGCCACCGAGGCGCTGATCCTCTCCGCGCACGGCCATATCGAGCACGCCGTGTACCTCGTCGACGACGGCGAGACGACCTGGCTGCACACCGAGCCGGGCCGGCAGGAGGCGCTGATCGCCTACCTGGAGAGCATGAAGTTCTTCTACCGGGTCGAGGTCGCCGACCGCACCGCCGAGATCGCCGTGGTGCATCTGCCGGCCGGCTCCATCACCGAGACCCCCGCGGACACCGTCGTACGCGAGACCGCGCACGGCCGCGACCTGTTCCTGCCGCGCGCGCACCTGGAGTCCTTCGCCGCGGCCGCGGGCGGCCCGGCGGTCGGGGTGCTGGCGCTGGAGGCGCTGCGGGTGGAGGCGCACCGCCCGCGCCTGGGCCTGGAGACCGACCACCGCACCATCCCGCACGAGCTGGGCTGGATCGGCACCGCCGTCCACCTGCAGAAGGGCTGCTACCGCGGCCAGGAGACCGTCGCCCGGGTCCACAACCTGGGCAAGCCGCCCCGGCGGCTGGTCTTCTTGCACCTGGACGGCAGCGAGGTGCATCTGCCGCCGCACGGCACCCCCGTACGCCTGGCCGCGGACGGCCCGGAGGGCCGCCAGCTCGGCTTCCTCACGACCTCGGCCCGCCACCACGAGCTCGGCCCGATCGCCCTGGCCCTGGTCAAGCGCAACGTCCCGGTGCACGCCGAGCTGATGGCGGGGACCACGGCGGCGGCGCAGGAGGTCGTGGTCGAGCCGTAAAGGGGGTGCCTGGGGCTGGGGGCTGTCCTCACCCCCCAGCCCCGGACCTAGACCTCCACCAGGACCGTGAACGGCCCGTCGTTCGTCAGCGACACCTTCATCTGCGCGCCGAAGCGGCCGGTGGCCACCTGGGCGCCCAGCGCCCGCAGCTGGGCGACGACCTCGTCGACCAGCGGTTCGGCGACCGGCCCCGGCGCCGCGGCGTTCCAGGTGGGGCGACGGCCCTTGCGGGCGTCACCGTAGAGAGTGAACTGGCTGATCACCAGCAGCGGCGCCGAAGTGTCCGAGCAGGACTTCTCGCCCTGCAGCATCCGCACCGACCACAGCTTCCGGGCGAGCTGCGCCGCCTTTTGCGGGGTGTCGTCGTGGGTCACGCCCACCAGCACGCACAGGCCCTCCCCCACGATCTCCCCGACCGTCTCGCCCGCCACCTCGACGCGTGCGCCGTCAACTCTCTGCACCACAGCTCGCATACCCGCCATGATGCCGGGCAGGCGGACCGCTTCGGACAGCCGTGCCCCTCCAGGGGCCGTTCGGGTGCCATGGCCCTGCAGAAGGACCGCCCAGAGTGGCACGATGCGTGCACGTGGTGCGTTTCATGGACAACATGCCCTGGACGCGGCACCGGACGAGGGGACGGAACGATTCATGAGCACTCTCGGCGCCGGACAGACACCCGGGCCCGTACCAACCGCCCGTACGACACCGGCGGGACGGACACCACCGGCCTCCCCCGCACCAGACCCCGGACCTGCGGTACCCGTCCCGCCGGTGCCGCCGGCCGCCTCCACGACGAGCACCACCACGGCACCGACCACTACTGCACCGATCACCACTACGACCACGGCAGCGGCTCGGGTCGAGCCCGCCGGCACCGAGGACGGCCCCATGCTCCAGGCAGGCCAGGCGCAGCACCCCCGCCCCCCGCAGCAGCGCGACCACTGCCGCCCGGCCGACATTCCCGATCTCTCCGGCCTGGGGCTGCCCGAGCTGCGGGTGGTGCGGCGTGACTCGCAGCAGGAGGAGGCCGATCTGAGCTATCTGCGGCGGCTGCTGCAGGGCCGGATCGACATCCTGCGGGCCGAGATCGCCCGCCGTACCGCCCAGCACTCACCGCTGCTCGACCGGCTGCCGGAGATCCTGACGGACCTGCCGTCCCGGCACCGCTCCTCGGCACGGCATGTGACGCTGGGCACCCCGCACAGCGAGGAGTACCGCAGGCTGGCCGACGAGATGCTCGGCGACGTGGAGCTGTCCGATCTCACCGCGCGTACGGACCAGGAACTGCACGACGCGATGGGCCGGCTGATCCGCTACGAGCGGCAGGTCTCGCAGCGCCGTCAGTCGCTGCAGCGGACCACCGACGAGTGCAGCGCGGAAATCGCCCGCAGGTACCGTGAAGGCGAAGCACAAGTAGACGACCTGCTGTCCTGAACGGGCCACAAGCTCGGGGCCAGAAGGTCACTCCCCCACCCGGAAGGCCGCCGATGACCTCGTCCTCGCCCACCCCGATCCCCGCGCCGACCCCGGCGTCCGCCGCTTCCGTGCCTGCTCCGGCTTCCCCGGCTTCTCCGGTTTCTCCCGTCCTCGCCGAGGTCGTGCGTTCCGGTTTCGTCGAGGGCCGCCATCGTGGCTCGCTGGTGGTGCTCGCGGCCGACGGCAGCGTGGAATCGGCGCTGGGCGATGTGGCCGCCCCGGTCTTCCCGCGTTCGTCGAACAAGCCGATGCAGGCGGCGGCGGTGCTGCGGGCGGGCCTGGAGCTGTCCGGTGAGCGGCTGGCCCTGGCCGCCGCGAGCCACTCCGGCGAGGCCTTCCACCTCGATCTCGTCCGCACGATGCTGGTCGAGCACGGACTGACCCCCGACCATCTGCAGACCCCGCCGGACCTGCCGCTGGACCCGGCGGAGGCGGAGGCCTACCTCGCCTCGGGCCGGGTCCGTGACCGCCTCGCCATGAACTGCTCGGGCAAGCACACCGCGATGCTGGCCGCCGCCGCGCTCAACGGCTGGCCGCTGGCCTCGTACCTCGACCAGGACCACCCGCTGCAGCAGCTGGTGGCCGAGGGCGTGCGCAGCGCCAGCGGCGAGGACGTCGCCCACATCGGCACCGACGGCTGCGGCGCGCCGCTGCTCTCGCTCTCCCTGACCGGCCTGGCCCGCGCCTTCCGGCACTTCGTACTGGCCGAGCCCGGCACCCCGGAGCGGCGGGTGGCGGACGCGATGCGCGCCCACCCGGAGTACGTCGCCGGCACCCGCCGCCCCGACACCTGGCTGATGCAGGCGATGCCCGGCACCCTGTCGAAGATGGGCGCCGAGGCCGTGCAGGCGCTGGCCCTCCCGGACGGCCGCGCCGTGGCCTTCAAGATCGACGACGGCGCCACCCGCACCCTCGGCCCGATCCTGGCCCGCACCCTGCGCCAGATGGGCATCGACTCCCCCGTACTGTCCCGCCTGGAGGACGCACCACTGCTGGGCGGCGGCGCACGAGTGGGCGAGATCCGAGCGGCGTTCTGAGGGGGGCGCGGGGACGCGTCCGCCCGGACCGGATCACACGACCCGTGCCGGTTTCCGCGCGGGCCGGATTCCCGCCCGGACCGGGTCTCCGCCCGAATCTCAGGCATCCGCCCGGACCGGGTCTCCGCCCGAATCTCAGGCATCCGCCCGGACCGGGTTGCCGCCCGGACCGGGTTTCGCCCGCATCGGCATACCGTCCGGACCGGATTTCCCCCGCGCACCGGATTCCTGCCCGGACGGGAATGCCACCCGGACCAGACTTCCGCCCGGACCGGGTCTCCGCCCGGACCGGGTCTCCGCCCGGACCGGGTCTCCGCCCGCACCGGGTCTCCTCCCGGACCGGACTTCCGCCCGGACCGGGTCTCCGCCCGCACCAGGTTTCCTCCCGGACCGGATCTCCGCCCGCACCGGAATACCGCCCACACCCACCACGTTGTGGACCCGCAGGGGGCCCTCGCACCCCCTACGGGATCTGTTCGCCCAGCCCGTAGGGCCCGTCGCGCCGAACATGGCCGGGAGCCGTCAGCAGACGGGCAACTCCCGGCCACCATCGGCCCCGCGACCGCTGCCGCGACGGTCATGGCCTGCATAAAGTGGCGATGACAGTGCACGCACCATCCACCACAGCAGGAGGCCGGCGACCATGAGCGACGCGAATCCCGAGCCGCAGGGACCCGAGGCGATCGAGCACGCGCACGACCCCGAGGTGCTGCAGCTCGCGGCGAAGGTCTTCGACCTGGCACGGCACGGTGACACCGACACCGTCGCCGCGTACGTGGACGCGGGCGTCCCCGCCAACCTGACGAACGACAGGGGCGACTCCCTGGTGATGCTGGCCGCCTACCACGGCCACGCCGCCACCGCGGAGGCCCTGTTGCAGCGCGGCGCGGACGTCGACCGCACCAACGACCGCGGCCAGACACCGCTGGCCGGAGCGGTCTTCAAGGGCGAGGACGAGGTCGTCAAGGTGCTGATCGCGCATGGCGCGGACCCGTCGGCGGGTGCGCCCTCGGCGATCGAGACGGCCCGGATGTTCCAGAAGACGGAACTGCTGAAGCTGTTCGGAGCGGAGTAAACCGGCGGGCGGCACCGGTGGCGGCGGGCATCCGCGCCCGTGACGGCGGGTGGGGAACGCCCGTGACGACAGGCGAACGACGCCCTTCATGGCAGCTGAGCAGGGTATTCGTGGCGCTTGACCTCAAGTTCGCTTGAGGTCCTAGCGTCGGGTTCCGACGACGGCGACACCGCCGTTCGCCGCCTCACCCGCCACGCCACGAAGGGCCACACATGTCCGAGCACCGCTACCGCCTCGCAGTGATCGTCGGCAGCACCCGGGAGCACCGGTTCGCACCGGTCATCGCGAACTGGTTCACCCGGCACGCCGAGAGCCACGCCCACATCGACGTGGACGTCGTCGACCTGGACACCATCCGCCCGTACGAACTCCGCCACGGCAGCGAGGAGTTCGAGTCGTTCGCCAAACGCGTCGACGAGGCGGACGCCTTCGTCGTGATCACCCCCGAGTACAACCACTCCTTCCCGGCCCCGCTCAAGCACGCCATCGACCTGCTGCACCCCCAGTGGCAGGCCAAGCCGGTCGGCTTCGTCTCGTACGGCGGGATCTCCGGCGGGCTCCGCGCCGTCGAGCAACTTCGGCTGGTCTTCGCCGAGTTGCACGCCACGACGGTACGCGAGACGGTGAGCTTCCCGTTCGCCGGCAACCTCTTCGACGACGCCGGCCGGCTGCACGACCCGGCCCCCGTCGCACAGGCCGCCGACGCCCTGCTCCACCAGCTGACCTGGTGGGCCGTGGCCCTCCGCGAGGCCCGTACGGCCCGGCCGTACGGCGCCTAGCGGCCCCCGGGGCGACACCCCTACGGGGAGGCCTCCTGGCCCGCCGCACCGTCCTGCGGGACGATCGCGCGGTCGACGAGCGCCGAGATCAGGCCGTCGGTCTCCTCGCCCGGGACCACCCCCGGCAGGGTGAGCTGCTCCAGCATCAGCCCGGTCATCGCGAGATAGATCAGCGTCACGCCGGTACGGTCCCCCGGCAGCCCGTTCTCCAGGTGGAAGCGGATGTCGTCGTCGAGCGTCTCCCGGATCGCCCGGACCATCTCCACCTGCAGTTCGGGGCGCCGGGTCGCCTCCAGACGCAACTCCAGCATCGCCAGATAGCCGGTGCGGTTCTCGGCCACCCGGCGGTTGATCCACCTCATCAGCTCGACGACCAGCGCCCGGCTCGGCGGCGCCGCCATCACCTCGGCGACCTCCTCCGGGTCGGGCGCGATGCGCTGGTGGATCTGCCCGGTGACCTGGCCCAGCAGGTCGTCCCTGTTGGCGAAGTAGTTGGAGGCGGTGCCCTTGGGCACGCCCGCGGCCTCGTCGACGGCCCGGAAGGTCAGCCCGCGCGCGCCGTCCCGCGCCAGCACCTCGATCGCGGCATCCACCAGCGCCGCCCGCCGCTCCGGATTACGCACCATGTCGTCCACCTCGCACCATGCCGACCGCACTCCTTCCGAGCATTTTCAGAAAAAGACTTGCAACCACTACAGTCAGAGTACTACAACTGCAGTTGTTGCCGCGGCCGGACCGGCCGGCCGCGAACAGAGAGGACCACCATGCGCTTCGCCAAGCTCGGAACCGCCCTGCTCACCGACGATGTCGCCGCCAGCACCCGCTTCTACGCCGACCACTTCGGCTTCCGCCCGCTGGCGGAACTGGACTGGTACTCCACCCTCCAGCACCCCCAGCACCCCGAATTCACCCTGGACTTCGTCCAGCGCGGCCATGCGTCCATGCCCGAGGGCTTTCGCGCCCAGGACACCGGCGGCATAGTGATCGCCTTCCTCGTGGAGGACGCCGCGGCCGAGGAGGCCGCACTGCGCGCCAAGGGTGTGCCGATCGCCGAACCGGTGCGCGACGAGCCGTGGGGCCAGCGCCGCTTCAACGTCTGGGGGCCGGAGGGCACCCTGATCGAGGTGCTGCAGCCCATCGACCCCGACCCGGAGTGGATGGCCGCCCAGGGCCTGTGAACGGGGCCGGGACCGGTGAACGAGACCGGCAGGCCCCCACCCCGCCGGCGCCCGGATCAACGAGGCGCCGGCCCCTGACCGCCCGGGGCACCTGGCACCCGCCCGTGGGCCATCGCCCGCACCGTCACCGCCGGACGGGCGGCATGGAAGGTTCACAGAAAGTCTTCCTGAGGCGTCGTCATCCACCAGACCCTAGGAGAGCACGCCGGCATCCGGCTCATGTCCGGAAAGCGGCGACCGGGGCGGGCGAGCCATCGGACCATTGCGGCGGTGGGCCGCCTCGGCCTCTCAGCCGCCCCCGGGCCCCCGGGCCCCGCCCCGGATCCCTCTCAGTCCCGCAGCAGCCCCCTCTCAGCCCCCCCGGCCCCCTCTCAGCCTCCCCCTCGCTCTCCTCAGCCCTCCTCGGGACGCTCCTGCAGTGCCCAGCCGTTTCCGTCCGGGTCGTTGAAGTAGACGAAGGAGTTCCAGGCCCCACCGGGGCCGTCGGCCATCGCGCCGTCCTCGACGTGCTGCACGGGGCTGACCGGGACCCCCCGTTCGACCAGCTGCGCACGGGCCGCGGCGATATCGGAGACCACGAGCTGCAGCCCCTGCACCGAACCGGGCGGCATCCGCGTGACGCCGGCACCGCTCCCGATGACGATCGAGCAGCCCGATCCCGGCGGCGTCAGCTGCACGATGCGCACCCCGCCGTCGCCGACGCAGACGTCGTGGTCCACGGCAAAGCCCAGCTGCTCGCTGTAGAAGCGCTTCGCCCGCTCCACATCGGACACCGGAACCGGCACCAGTTCGAGCTTCCAGTCCATGGGCGCGCCGTCCTTCCGTACGGGCGGCGGCCCCTGCTCGGGCCGCCGTCACCTCCGGCCTTGTCGCGCTGCAAAAAGTCTAGGGAGCGAAGGCGGATACCCGCATCCTGTACGCCGCAGAGGCCGTGGGCACGGACCATGCCCCCCTGCGCGCCCGCCCCGCCCGCCCCCTGGGCCTCCTCACCGGACTCACCCGCCCCCGGGGCCCCGCCTCTCTCCTTCGGGGCTGTCAGCCTCAGCCGTCGACGAACGTCATGCTCGCCTCGTCGTAACGGGTCCCGGCTATTCGGGCCGCGGGGGCCGCGGCGTCGATGGCGGCGAGTTCGTCGGCGGAGAGTTCGACGGCGAGTGCGCCGAGGTTCTCCTCCAGGTACTTCTGCCGACGCGTGCCGGGGATCGGCACGACATCGTCCCCTCGGTACTGGACCCAGGCCAGCGCGAGTTGTCCGGCGCTGACGCCCTTCTCCGCGGCGAGTTCGTTCAGCTTGCCGACGATGGCGAGGTTCTGTTCGAGGTTGCCGTCGGCGAAGCGGGGCTGGGACCGCCGGACATCGGACTCCGCCAGCCCCTGCACCGAGGTGTACTGCCCGGTCAGGAAGCCCCGGCCGAGGGGCGAGAACGGCACCAGGCCGATGCCGAGTTCACGGCACACCGGCGCGATCTCCTGTTCCAGATCACGGGTCCACAGCGACCACTCGCTCTGCAGCGCGGCGATCGGATGCACCGCGTGCGCCCGCCGCAGCGTCGCGGCGCTCGCCTCGGACAATCCGAGGTGCCGCACCTTTCCGGCCGCGACGAGCTCGGCCATCGCACCGACGGTCTCCTCGATCGGTGTACGGGGGTCGACGCGGTGCTGGTAGTAGAGGTCGATGTGGTCGACCCCGAGCCGGCGCAGCGACGCGTCGCAGGCCTGCCGTACGAAGGCGGCGTCGCCCCGGATCGCGGTCGGCTCGCCGAGCCGGTTGGCGAACCCGAACTTGGTCGCCAGCACCACCTCGTCGCGCCGCCCCGCGATGGCCCGGCCGATCAGCTCTTCGTTGTGCCCCGCACCGTAGAAGTCGGAGGTGTCCAGCAGGCTGACGCCGAGGTCGAGCGCCCGGTTGATGGTCGCGATCGACTGCTCGTCGTCCGATTCCCCATAGCCGTGGCTCATCCCCATGCAGCCGAGCCCCTGCGCGGGAACCACCAGGTCACCGAGCCTGCGTGAAGGAATGTTGATCGTGGTCATGCTGCTGCCACCTCCTGGGCCGGGCCTTTCCCGGAGTTCCCTTCGGGACGGTATGCATTGGAGCGCACTCGAAGTCAACGACGCCTGGATTGCGGGTTGCTGTCAGGGCGAGGCGCCCGTTCGGTACCGGTCCGCACAGTCGGCCCGCCCCCCACCAGCCGGCATCCCCCGTCAGCCGGCGTCCCCGTCAGCCGGCGCCCCCGTCAGTCGCTGTCACCCGCTATGGCCCGGAGGGCCTGGCAGTGGGCGGTGAAGGTGGCGCGGCCGGCGGGCGTCAGGGCGAGCCAGGTGCGTGGGCGCTTGCCGACGTACCCCTTGGTGACGGCGACATAGCCGGCCTTCTCCAGGGTGGCGACCTGGCGCGACAGCACCGAATCGCTCACCTCTACGGTGTCGCGGACGAAGGCGAACTCGGCTTTCTCCGCTGCCGCCAGCGTCGCCACGATGGAGAACCGGACCGGTGCGTGGATGACCTCGTCGAGCCCGTGGCGCGGATGGGTTCCCTGGTGCGGGTCGGTCACCGCCGGGCCTCCAAATAGCCGCCTATCAGCCCGGGAAGGGCTACCACCAGTGCGCCGGGCACCCACCATGCCGCCACGTCCTGAAACCAGATCATGCCAGGCACCAGCACCGCGCCGTAGAGCAGCGCCCAGGCGATGATCAGGCCGGCATGCCATCGGCCGAACCCGACCCGGGAGACGCGCTGCCGGGCCGAGTACACCGACAGGCCGGTGATGACGGCGACCCAGAAGCCGATGCCGAGCGCCACACCGTGGGGCCGGCCCAACAGCCCTATGGCGAGCACCAGGACCGCGGAGGCGCAGCCGTAGATCACTTGATACCGGACGTACCACTTCGTGCCGTCCTTGACCGTTGAGCGCAACTCCTGCGCACGGGCCAGCGCGGCCGCCGCGTCCTGTGCCGCGGATGACGCCCCAGAAGCAGATGCGTACTCCGACATGGTGTCAGTCCCCCCTGACGATCCGATGCTTCTTCTCCCCGCCGGCCCTTCGCCGGCCTCGTGCATTCATCGTGACAAGAACTTTCCAATCCGACAAGTACTTTCCGGCCAGGCTCTCCCCGCTCCCCTCCGCAGCCCCCGCCCCCTCCGCAACCCCTGCCCCCTCATGTGCCCCCGCCCCAGGTCAGGTACTGTTGCGTGCCAGCAGTGGACCGACCGAGGAGGTGAGACCGATACCCCGCCAGACCAGGCAGGCGCTTTCGTCTCACGCCCGTACGGCCCACCCGGTGCAGGTGACCGTCCGGCACGCGTGACCCGGTAAGCGCCCTCGGCGCCCCGAAAGGCTCACATGTCGTCATCTCAGAAGTCACCGCCCGTGCAGTCGTCACCTCTCACCCCCGCACAGTCGTCACCTCTCGCCCCCGGGCAGTCGCCCTCTCGCGCCCCCGGGCACGTGACACCGCTCCCCCGCTCCACCGTCGTCGCCAGGCTGCGCGCAGCCGGCTGTGTCTTCGCCGAGGACGAGGCGGAGCTGCTCGTCTCCGCGGCGCGTACGCCGGACGAACTCGCCGTCATGGTGGAGCAGCGCGTGATCGGCCTGCCCCTTGAACACATCGTCGGCTGGGCGGAGTTCCATGGCCTGCGGGTCGCCGTCGGCCCCGGTGTCTTCGTGCCGCGCCGCCGCACCGAATTCCTCGTGGGACGGGCCGTGGAGCTCGGCCGCCGGGCCACCGGCCGCACCCGGCGTCCCCTCGTCGCCGTCGATCTGTGCTGCGGCTCCGGCGCGGTGGGCGCCGCGCTGGCCGCCGGCCTCGAACGGGTCGAGTTGTACGCGGCCGACATCGAGCCCGCGGCGGTGCGCTGCGCCCACCGCAACATCGCCGCCGTGGGCGGTGAGGTCTACGAGGGCGACCTCTTCGACCCGCTGCCCGCCACCCTGCGGGGGCGTATCGACATCCTGGTGGCCAACGTCCCCTACGTACCGTCCGAAGAGGTCGGGCTGCTGCCCCCGGAGGCGCGCGACCACGAGCCGCTGGTGGCGCTCGACGGTGGTACGGACGGGCTCGACGTGCTGCGGCGGGTAACCGCGGCCGCCCCGCAGTGGCTGGCGCCGGGCGGCCATCTGCTGGTCGAGACGAGCGAGCGTCAGGCGCCCCGGGCCGTCGAGGCCTTCACCCGCAACGGGCTGCTGGCCCGGGTGGAAGCCTCCGAGGAGCTGTACGCCACGATCGTCGTCGGGACCCGCCCGGCCTGACGGCGGGGCGGGCCGGGTCTCCGTTCGTCGGCGCGTGCGCGCCGTCAGGCTCGCTTCCGGTCGGGGCGCCGGGCCAGCGCGGCGTCGGCGGTATCGAGGATGTTGCGGAACGTGCGGGTGATGATCGGCCGCGCCAGGTGCCGGGTGAGGAAGGCGCCGAGCAGGGGGACCGGGATCTCGGCGCGGGTGGTCCAGCACACGTGGGTGCCGCCGTCGACCTCGGTGAACGTCATCCGGCCGAGTTCGTGCCGGGACGGCGGCAGGCTGCGTTCGACGACGTACTCGGTGGCATACGGCGGGTCGTACCGGGTGATGCGCTCCCGGAACCAGCCGATGAGCCAGAGGTGGTTGCGTACCGCGCCGACCCCGTAGGGCGCGGCCTCGCCGTGCCGGGTCAGACGGCAGCGCAGGATCAGCGGCGAGGCCGTGTAGTTGGTGGTCGCGGTCAGCCAGGCGAACACGTCCTCGATCGGGGCGTCGATGACGCGCTCGACGGTCATGGTTTCCACGGCTGGTGGCCTCCTCTGTCGAGTGGGAGCACCGTCTCGGCGCGGTGCAGCTTGTCCGGGTTGCGGATGCCGTAGAGGCCGGTGATCCGTCCGTCGTGGATCTCGAACGCGACCAGCCAGTCGAGTTCGCCGTCGGTGACGAACCGGGCCGCGGGCATGCCGTTGTAGGTGGCGTGCTCGATGCGGGTCGCCGCGGTGGTGGTGCGCAGCACGCCGAGGACGAAGCGGGCGACCTCGGTACGGCCGGTGATCGGGCGGCGGGCGGCGACCACCTTCCCGCCGCCGTCGGAGATCTGCACGACGTCGGGGGCCAACAGGTCCATCAGCGCCTGGACTTCACCGGTCGTCGCCGCGAGCAGGAACCGCTGGACGACCTGGCGGGCGGCATCGGAGTCGGGGTCGAAGCGGCGGCGCCGCGCGTGGACGTGCCGGCGTGCGCGGTGGGCGATCTGCCGGACGGTGACCTCGGTCCTGCCGACCGAGGCGGCGATCTCGCCGTGGGTGTAGCCGAACACCTCGTGCAGTACGAAGACCGCCCGTTCGGTCGGGTTCAGCGTCTCCAGGACGAGCATCATGGCCATCGACACCGACTCGGCCAGGATCGTGTCGTCGCTCACGTCGGGCGCGGTGCGGATCGGCTCGGGCAGCCACGGGCCGACGTAGTCCTCGCGCCGCGCCCTGACCGTGCGCAGGTGGTTGAGGGCCTGCCGGGTCACCACGCGGACCAGGTAGGCGCGCGGATGCTCGACCGTGGCCGGATCGACCGCGCTCCACCGCAGATAGCTCTCCTGCAGCACGTCCTCGGCGTCGGCGGCGCTGCCCAGCATCTCGTAGGCGATGGTGAACAGCAGTGGACGGTGTTCGGTGAAGGCGTCCTCAGCCATGGCCCGCCCCCGCCATGAGCATGCGTTGGTACTCCGGCATCACACCCGGCTCCTCTCCTCGGACGCCCATCGAGACACCCCGCACCGGCAAACCGTGACAGCCCTCAGGTGTGATTCACTTCACCACCCGCCCGATGGGGCCGGAGCGCCACAACCTCCCTTACAGGAACGCGGGCCGGTGCGCTGCCCGCCGGGCTCAACCGGTGTGCGCGGGGCGGGAGTCAGGGAGCGTGTCGGCCGGCCAGAGGGTGTCGGGGAAGGCGGCCTCGTCGGAGTCGGTGTCGGGCATGAGGGTGGCGAGCAGCTGCCGTGCGGTCTTCGCGTGGTCGACGGCGCGGGGCAGCATGACGCTTTCGTAGGCGTCGAGTGCCGCGTCGACGGTGGGGTGGCCGATGACGGCCTGGGCGAGTTCGGCGCCGTCGAGCAGGGCGAGGTTGGCGCCGACGCCGACCGGCGGCATCAGGTGGGCGGCGTCGCCGAGCAGGGTGATGCCGGGAACGCGCTGCCAGGTGTGGGGAACGGGGAGGACGAACAGCGGCCGGTTGAGGAAGCCGCCCTCGTTGCCGCGCACGATCTCCAACAGGCTCTCGTGCCAGCCCTGGTACTGGGCGAGGAGTCGGGCGCGTACGGCTTCGGTGTCCGCGAGGTCGAGGCCGGCGTGCCAGTCCTCAGGGCCGCGGAAGGTGATGTAGACGCGCACATGTCCGTTGCTGTTGCGCTGCATCACCAGGCTGCGGCGGCCCGCCTTGGCGGACATGGTGCCGGGGCCGACCAGGTGGGCGATGCCGGGGTGGCGGCGGTCGACGTCGTCGAAGCGGGTTTCCACCATCGTGACCCCGGCGTAGGCGGGCCGGGCGTCGGAGAGCGCGGGGCGCACCCGGGACCAGGCGCCGTCGGCGCCGACGACCAGGTCGAAGTCCTCCGTGGTGCGGTCGTGGTGGTGCAGGCGGGCGGCGCCGTTCGGCAGCGGGGTGGCAGCCCTTACGGAGTGGCCCCAGCGGACCGTGCCGGGGGCGAGGGAGTCCAGCAGGAGGGTGCGCAGCTGGCCGCGGTCGATCTCGGGCCTGCTCAGATCGCCCTCGTCGGCCCGGTCGTGGCGTATCAGGGTCGCGTGACGGTCGTACAGGCGCCACTCCTGGCTTTCGGGCCGAGACAGGGCGAGGAACCGGTCGAACAGTCCGGCCGCGCGCAGGGCGACCTGGCCGGTGTCCTCGTGGATGTCGAGGGTGCCGCCCTGCGCGCGGGAGTGGGGGTCGGCCTCCTGCTCGAGGACCGTGACCGGCAGGCCGTGCCGCTGCAGGACGCGCGCGCAGAGGAGGCCGCCGAGTCCGGCGCCGACGATCGCGATGCGGGGAGTGGTGGACATAAGGGTCACGCTCCGTTCTACGGATCAAGAGAGTGCTGACGAATCAAGGGAGTGCTGACGCAGGGAGCCCTGACGAAGAGGGCGCTGCTGATGAATCGGGCGAATAGGACACCAAGGGGCGGCTCGGGGTCCGGCAGCCGAGTGCCGGTCAGGTGCGCTGCACCCCCTCACAGAAACACAGCCGCTCCAAAAGTACAACTGCTCCGACTTTCTATCCGATCGCCTTTACGATCGAATCCCCTCAAGGGGTAGGGTGGGGGCATGGCCGAGACGACGACGGGGCGCCGCGAGCGCAAGAAGGCCCAGACCAGGCAGGCCCTGTCGGATGCCGCGGTGCGGCTGTTCACCGAGCGCGGCTTCGACGACGTCGGCGTACGCGAGGTGGCGGAGGCGGCCGACGTCTCGCTGAGCACGCTCTTCAAGCACTTCCCCAGCAAGGAAGCCCTCGTCTTCGACCTGGACGCGGACGTCGAGAGCGCGCTGGTCGCCGCCGTCCGCGACCGAGCCCCCGGCCAGTCCGTGCTGCACGCCCTGCGCGACCACATGGTGCGCACCCGTACCGCCGTCCGGACCGACGACCCCACGTTCGTCCTCGTCGAATCCACGCCCGCGCTGCGGGACTACGCCCGGCGCATGTGGTCGCGCCACGAGAAGGCACTGGCCGCCGCCCTCACCGAGGCCACCGGCCTCGCCCCGGACGCCCCCGCCGTCACCGGCCTGGCCCGCTTCGCCCTGGAGGCCCCCGGCATCGCCCGCGCCAGCGAGGACCCGGCCCGGACCATGCGCGAGGTGTTCGACCTGCTGGAAAGCGGCTGGGGCGGCACCCCACTGGCACGGCAGGAAGAGCGCCCGGGCGAGGACGCGTAAGGGCGGCCGGACGCCGCCAACCGGCCGGTCCGAGCGCCACAGTGACCCCTGCACGGTCCCGTGGAGCGAGCGGATCGGGCGGGGAGAAGCCTGCCCGGTAGCGTGGCGATCATGGCGGACTGGGAGATACGACCGGCCTCGGCGTCGGACGTCGAGGCAGTGGCCGAGTTGCGTGCGGTGGTGCTGCGGGCGGATCTGGAACGGCTCGGGCGATACGACGAGCAGCGGGTGCGGCAGCGACTGCGGGACGGCTTCGACCCGGCCCACACCTGGGTGATCGAGGCGGGTGGCGCTTTCGCCGGCTGCGTGGCCCTGCGTCCGGCCGAGGACGCCCACTGGTTGGAGCACTTCTACCTGGCCCCGCATCTTCAGGGCGGCGGTGTCGGCTCGGGCGTACTGCGGCAGCTGCTGCAGTGGTGCGACCGCCGCGGCGTCACCGTCCGGTTGAACGTGCTCCAGGGCAGTGCGGCCCAACGGCTGTACGAGAGGCACGCGTTCTCGGTGGAGACCGAGGGCCCGGTGGACGTGTTCATGGTGCGCAAGCCGGACTGAGGGCGTCACGGCGGCCAACTCAAGTGCACAGGGCCGACCGGCGCCCTCGCCCCCGCCCCCCGCCCCCCCGCACCACTTTTGCTAGCACTTGCTTGCAATAGTTAGCACGAGGATGCAGTATCGAGTCATGGCATCACTCAACGTCGGCAATCTCGGCGAGTTCCTGCGGGAGCAGCGGCGCACGGCGCAGCTGAGCCTGCGGCAGCTCGCGGATGCCGCCGGGGTGTCCAATCCGTATCTCAGCCAGATCGAGCGCGGCTTGCGCAAGCCGAGTGCGGAGATCCTGCAGCAGCTCGCCAAGGCGCTGCGGATATCCGCCGAGACGCTGTACGTCCAAGCCGGGATTCTGGACGAGCGCCGTGGGCTCGACGGGGTCGAGGTGCAGACCGCGATACTCACCGACCCCGCGCTGAACGAGCGGCAAAAGCAGGTCCTGCTGCAGATCTACGAGTCCTTCCGCAAGGAGAACGGGCTGGTCGGCGGCGGCAGGGACGACACTGCGAACGGGTCCGGGAACGGGCGCGGCACGGATACCCGGACAGAGGCCGAAGACGGCCCGCACGCCACCTGAGCAACCGATTTCGTTTCCAGGAGGAACCACGTCATGGCCATCAACACCGATGACCTCCGCAAGGCCCTGACCGACACGACCCCGCTGTACGCCCTGGCCGGCACGGTCGACCTGGCCGCCGAGAAGCTCGGCGAGGTGCCGCAGCTCGTCGAGAAGCTCAAGGCCGAGGCGCCCAAGCGCTTCGAGTCCGTGCGCAGCACCGACCCCAAGGACGTCCAGGCGCTGGTCGCCAAGCAGGCCAAGGACGCCCAGGAGAAGCTGGCCGAGCTGCTGGACTCGCTCGACGGCGACTTCAAGAAGTTCCGCGACCAGGCGCAGGAGCTCGCGCTCCAGGGCGTGGGCCGGGTCGCCGAGACCGCGGTGCGGGCCCGTGAGGGCTACGAGGAGCTGGCCGAGCGCGGCCGCGGCGCGGTGGCGACCTGGCGCGGCGAGGCCGCCGACCAGGTCGAGGAGCTCGCGGTGGCGATCGAGCCGGAGCCGGCCCCGAAGGCGGCGGCCAAGGGCGGCACGAAGACCGACACCGCCAACGGGGCCAAGGCGGAGACCAAGGCCACCCCCTCGACGACCCAGGCCAAGCCCGCCGCCCCGAAGAAGCCGGTGGCGCAGCGCAAGCCGGCGCCGGCGAAGAAGAGCACCCCGCCGTCCGCGAAGTGAGCCGGCGCCCCCTTCACCGGGGACGCGGATTCACCGGCCGGGCCGGGCACCCTTGAGGTGCCCGGCCCGTTGTCCGGGTACGGTGGGGCCGCGGCGGGCCGGTGGACGGCCACGGCCGACGAAGACGACACGACCGGCGAACGGGCGGTGTATGGCGTGCTGATCTACGGGTTCCAGAGCCTTCTGAGCTGGGTGCAGCTCGCCCTGGGCGTCTATGCCGGCGTGATGCTGATCGATGCGGCGGTGCGCCGCGAGGACGCCTACCGCGCCGCGAGCAAGCAGACCAAGGGCATGTGGCTGATCTTCCTCGCCCTCGCCACGGCGCTGCTGTTCATCCTCCCGATCATGTCGTTCCTGCCGATCATCGGCGTCATCGCGGTGATCGTCTACACCGTCGACGTGCGGCCGGCGCTGCGGCAGGTCACCGGCGGCGGGCGCGGCCCGCGGCGCGGCGGCGGCTCCAGCTCGGACGGGCCGTACGGGCCCTACAACGGCGGGCGCTGAGCCCGGCGCCAGGCGGGCGCGTGGGCTCCGGCCCACCCACCGAGCCCGTCCGGCCGTCCAGCAGCAGTGACGTCGGCGGTCAGCGGTCCAGCAGCAGTACGGCCACGTCGTCGGTCAGCTCGCCGCCGTTGAGGTCGCGTACCTCGCGGACCGTGGCGTCGAGCAGGTCCTCGCCCGTGAGGCCGCCCGCCATCTGCCGGCTGACCAGTTCGGTCATGCCCTCCTGGCCCAGGCGCCGGTTGCCCTCGCCGACCCGGCCCTCGATCAGGCCGTCGGTGTACATCATCAGGCTCCAGGAGCCACCCAGCTCGACCTGCCGGCGCGGCCAGCGGGCCTGCGGCAGCAGGCCGAGCGCCGGGCCGCCGCATTCGTACGGCAGCAGCCGCGGGAGCTCGCCGGCGCGGGCCAGCAGGGGGGCCGGGTGGCCGGCCAGGGAGAGGCCGGCGTGGTGGCCGTCGGCGGAGATGTCGACGGTGCAGAGCGTGGCGAAGATCTCGTCGTCGGAGCGCTCGTGCTCCAGGACCTTCTGGAGGGTGGCCAGCAGCTCGTCGCCGGAGAGTCCGGCGAAGGTCAGCGCGCGCCAGGCGATCCGCAGTTCGACGCCGAGGGCGGCCTCGTCGGGGCCGTGGCCGCAGACGTCGCCGATCATCGCGTGGACGGTGCCGTCGGGGGTGCGGACCGTGTCGTAGAAGTCGCCGCCGAGCAGCGCGCGGCTGCGGCCGGGGCGGTAGCAGGCCGCGAAGCGCAGGTCGGAGCCGTCGAGCAGCGGTGTGGGCAGCAGGCCGCGCTCCAGGCGGGCGTTCTCCTGGGCGAGCATCCGCGACTCGGTGAGCTGGCGCTGCGCGAGGTCGGCGCGCTTGCGTTCGACGGCGTAGCGCACGGCGCGGCTGAGCACCGCGCCGTCCAGCTCGTCGCGGAAGAGGTAGTCCTGGGCGCCGACGCGTACGGCGTCGGCGGCGCGCTCGGCGTCCGTCTCGTAGGTCAGGACGAGGACGGCGTGCGAGGGCGCCATCCGCAGGACGTCGTGCAGCATGCCCAGCTCGGCGCCGGGTGCGCCGTCCGGGCCGCCGTCGCGCTCGGTGCGGTCGTCGCGCTCCGCCGGGGGCAGGTCGAGCAGGATGCAGTGCACGTCGTCGGTGAGCAGCCGCTCGGCCTCGGTGAGGTTGCGGGCGGTGCGCAGGCGCACCCTGCGGCCCGCCCAGTCCGACATCTCGGGGACATGGCTGTTGGGGTCCTCGCCGATGAGGAGAAGGGTCAGGCCCTGCTGGGCCGTCCCGTGGTCGGCCGAAAGTCGCCGTTCGCCCATCAGCGGCTCCTCGGGCTCCTGGAGGCCCTGCGGCGCCGCGTGGGCGGTCCAGCGGCCGGCGACGGGTGCCGGGACGCGCACGCCCTGGTCCGTCGCGTCCCCCGCGCCCGGCGCGCCGGCCGCCCGCGCGGAGTCCGCGCAGGCGTCGTTCACCGGTCCTGCCTGGTGAGGCAGCACGACCGTCCGCTGGTGCGGTACGGGTACGGGCATCGGTCTGCTTCCTTCCCTCCCCCCGAGGGGGTTCGGTGAGCGCCGATCGGCGCACCACCGTGCCCGGCTCCGCACCCGCCCGTCGGTCCACCGGGCGGGGCGCGCACCGGCACTGACAGGCGACCATAGCGGCAGCGTGGAGGAAGAGGGAATGGCCGACGGCAATCGGCCATTGTCATATGCCGCGCCCAATAAGGCGTTTGACCTGCGGCAGGCGGAATACGGAATGACGAATATCACCCCGCTTGAGTGCATTCAGCTACACCGCGACAACCCTCGGAGAGGAAACATTCCGGTCATTTATCGTGCGTGCGACCCTCGTCATCGATCCTCGTCATGGTGTCCGCCGTCACGATCGGGGCGGACCACTCCGAGGATCGGCATCGAGCCGGCGCCGGTGATCGTCACCTGGCGGCCGGGGCGCGGTGCGTGCACGATGGCGCCGTTTCCGAGATACATACCGACATGGCTGGCGTCCGAGAAGTAAATGATCAAGTCGCCGGGGCGCATGTCCCGCAGCGCGACGCGCGGCAGCTGCCGCCACTGCTCCTGCGAGGTCCGCGGGATCGTCCGGCCGCCGTGCTGCCAGGCCCGCAGGGTCAGCCCGGAGCAGTCGAAGGTGTCCGGCCCCTCCGCGCCCCACACATAATCCTTGCCGATCTGCGCGGTGGCGTACGAAATCGCCTTCTTGCCCAGGGCGGAGGCTTTGTTGCTGATGTCGTCGAGAACACCCGAGTCGAGCCACTTCTGCTGCTCCCTGAAGGCCCGCTCGTCCTCCAGTTTCCGCAGCCACTCCTTTTCCTTGGCGGCCAGCCTGGATTCCAGCTTCTTTGCCGCGTCGATCTTTTTCTTGATGTCCCGCTGGGCGCTTTCCTTCTTCTTGCGGTTCGCCTCCAGCCGCTCCCAGCGATCGGTGGCAGAGTCCGCATATTTCTTCAAGTCGCCTTCGAGACGGGCGAGTTCACCGATCACGCGCTTGGCGGCGAGCTGCCCCTTACGGGCCAGGGTGACATTGTCGAGAAAGGCCTCGGGGTCGGTGTTGAGCATCAGCTTCGCCTCGGCGGGCAGCCCGCCGCCGCGGTACTGGGCGCTGGCCAGCGCGCCCGCCTGCCGCTTGAGGGCGGCCAGTCTGTGCTGGGTGCCGTCGATGCTGCGGGCCAGCCTGACGATCTCCTTCTGCTGGAGTTCGACCTGCTCCTTGGCCGCGTTGTAGGCGTCGGTGGCCCGCTCGGCCTTGCGGTAGAGGGCGTCGATCTTCTGGCGTACGTCATCGAGGTGCCGGGCGCCGGACTCGGCCGTAGCGTCGGGTTTGGGGTCGTCGGCGTACGCGGTCCCCGCCGTGGCGCCGAGCAGACCCGTCACGCACAGGACGACGGCCGTGCACGCCACCAGCCGGCCGCCCCGGGCGCCGCGCCTGCCCCTTACGCCGCGTGCGCCCTCTTCATCCCCTGGTTCCCGCACATCCCGAACGCCCTGTTGTGCCCCCTGGCGCCCCACCAGCCACCTCCGGTCGTTCCGCACCGATTCGCGTGGTCCTCCGGCGCGGATGCTGCCATACCCATCAGTAATTCAACAGAGCGACGGGCCCTTTAGTACGAGTGGGCGAACACTTCTTCCCCCGCACCCATCCGATGGCCGAGGTTCACCTTGCGTTCACTCTCCTCCATCGGCTGCTTCACCTGATCTGCCTAATTTCGGCCGTACCGAGTGCGCGTCATGCCTGATCGGCAACCGCGGCACGGCTAGCTGACACCGCACCCCCACGGCGGTCACCACACACCACAGACCTCATCACCTCGCACGCCGGAGAAGCGGCGCGCCCCAGGAAGGAATTCCCGACTGTGAAGCTTCAGCGCAAGAACCGGGTTCGCGCCCTCGCCGTTGGCGCTCTCGCCGTCTCCGGTGCCCTGGCCCTGACCGCGTGCGGCTCCGACGACACCACCGGCGCCAACGGTGGCGGCGGCTCCGCCAAGGCCTCGAACATCAAGTGTGAGGGCAAGGGCAAGCTGCTCGCCTCCGGCTCCTCCGCGCAGAAGAACGCCATGGACGTCTGGGTGCAGAACTACTCCGGCGCCTGCAAGGACACCGAGATCAACTACCAGCCGACGGGCTCCGGCGCCGGCGTCACCACCTTCCTGCAGGGCCAGACCGCCTTCGCGGGCTCCGACTCGGCCCTCAAGCCCGAAGAGGTCACCAAGTCCAAGCAGGTCTGCAAGGGCGGCCAGGCCATCGACCTGCCGATGGTCGGCGGTCCGATCGCGGTCGGCTACAACGTCCCCGGCGTGGACGACCTCGTGCTGGACGCCCCGACCCTGTCGAAGATCTTCAACTCCGAGATCACCAAGTGGAACGACAAGGCGATCCAGAAGCTGAACCCGGACGCCAAGCTCCCGGACCTCAAGATCCAGGCGTTCCACCGCTCCGACGACTCGGGCACCACCGACAACTTCACCAAGTACCTCAAGGCCGCCGGCGGCTGGAAGCACGAGCCGGCGAAGAAGTGGGAGGGTGCGGGCGGCCAGGCGGCGTCCGGCTCGGCCGGCGTCTCCTCGCAGGTCAAGCAGACCAGCGGCGCGATCTCCTACTTCGAGCTGTCCTACGCGACCTCCAGCAAGATCCCGACGGTCAAGCTGAACACCGGCGCCAAGGAGCCGGTCGAGGCCACCGTCGACAACGCCTCGAAGGCCATCTCCGAGGCCAAGCAGGTCGGCAAGGGCGACGACCTGGCCCTGCAGCTCAACTACACCACCAAGGCCGACGGCGCCTACCCGATCACCCTGGTGACGTACGAGATCGCCTGCGACAAGGGCAACAAGGCCGAGACCCTGCCGGCCACCAAGTCCTTCCTGACCTACGTCTCCAGCAAGGACGGCCAGGCCGCCCTCAAGGAGCTCGGCTACGCCCCGCTGCCCACCGAGATCGCCGACAAGGTCCGCGCGACCGTCGCCAAGATCTCCTGACCTACCGGGCGGCGGCCCACAGCGCCGCCGTACGGCCGAAGGGGTCCTGTGACCAGGGCCCCTTTCGGGCCGCCGCCCGTCCGGTGCACCGCCGCGCCAGGAGCCCCCACCGGGCTCCGCAGACCGGAGAACCCATGAACACACCCTCCTCGACAACCGACAACCCGCCCGCGCCACGGGCCGACGGCTCCGCCGTGTCCGGCAAGGCGGTCCGTCCCGGTGACCGGATCTTCCTCGGGCTCTCCCGGGGCTCCGGCATCGCCCTCCTGGTGATCATGGCCGCCATCGCGGGCTTCCTCACCTACCGGTCCGTGCTCGCCATCTCCGGCGACAAGGCCAACTTCTTCACCACGCTGGACTGGAACGCCAGCGGCACCGAGCCCAAGTTCGGCATCGCCGTGCTCGCCTTCGGCACCCTGGTCAGCTCGGTGGTCGCGATGCTCCTCGCGGTCCCGGTCGCGGTCGGCATCGCGCTGTTCATCTCGCACTACGCCCCGCGCAGGCTGGCCTCGCCGCTCGGCTACGTCATCGACCTGCTCGCCGCGGTGCCCAGCATCATCTACGGCCTGTGGGGCGCGCTCTTCCTCGTCCCCCACCTGAGCGGCTTCTACGGCTGGCTGGACGACTACCTCGGCTGGACCGGCATCTTCGAGTACGGCGGCGGGGCGGCCCGCTCGCTGTTCACCGTCGGCATCCTGCTCGCGATCATGATCCTGCCGATCGTGACCAGCGTCAGCCGCGAGGTCTTCCTGCAGGTCCCGAGGATGCACGAGGAGGCCGCGCTGGCGCTCGGCGCCACCCGCTGGGAGGTCATCCGGATGTCGGTGCTCCCCTTCGGCCGCTCCGGCGTCATCAGCGCCTCCATGCTGGGCCTGGGCCGCGCGCTCGGCGAGACGATGGCCGTCGCCACGGTCCTGTCCCCCAGCTTCCTGATCAACGCCAGCCTGCTGGACCCGGGCGGCGGCACCTTCGCCCAGAACATCGCCAGCAAGTTCAGCGAGGCCGACGAATTCGGCCAGGACGCCCTGATCGCCTCCGGCCTCGTCCTCTTCGTGATCACGCTCCTCGTCAACGGCGCGGCCCGCCTGATCATCGCCCGTCGCAAGGAGTACTCGGGAGCCGCAGCATGAGTGAGCGAAGCGAACGAATCATCAACAGGTGCGCGTCTGGCGAATGCCACGCCTCGCGTAGCGAGGTGGCGGCATGAGTCTGACCACCGACCGCGTCACGGTCTCCAACGGAGGCACTCCGCTCCCGGTCTCCCTCAAGCACCCCCGGCTGCCCCGCTGGGCCCCCGCGGCCCTCGCGCTGGTCGCGGCCGGCGCGGGCTGCGGCATCGGACTGGCCGCCGGCCTGGACAGCGCGATCCAGTGGGGCCTGATCGCCGCCCTGCTGTTCGTCTTCGGCACCTTCGCGCTGGCCGCGGGCGTCGAGGGCACCCGGCAGGCCAAGGACCGGCTGGCCACCAGCCTGGTCTGGGGCGCCTTCCTGCTCGCCGTCGTCCCCCTCGCCTCCCTGCTGTGGGAGACCGTCGCCCGCGGCATCAAGGTCCTGGACGGCTACTTCCTGTCGCACTCGATGGGCACCCTCCCCGACGCGATGCCCGGCGGCGGTATCTACCACGCGATCATCGGCACCCTGGAGCAGGTCGGCCTGGCCACCCTGATCGCCGCGCCGATCGGTCTGCTCACCGCGATCTACCTCGTCGAGTACGGCCGCGGCCGGCTCGCCAAGGCCGTCACCTTCTTCGTCGACGTGATGACCGGCATCCCCTCGATCGTGGCCGGCCTGTTCATCCTGTCCGTGTGGATCCTGATCCTCGGCTTCGGCCCGTCCGGCTTCGCCGGCGCGATGGCCCTGGCGATCCTGATGATGCCGGTCGTGGTCCGCTCGACCGAGGAGATGCTCAAGCTCGTCCCGAACGAGCTGCGCGAGGCCTCCCTGGCGCTCGGCGTGCCCAAGTGGCGCACCATCCTCAAGGTCGTGCTGCCGACGTCGATCGGCGGAATCACCACCGGCGTGATGCTCGCCATCGCCCGTATCGCCGGTGAGACCGCGCCCGTGCTGCTCCTGGTGTGGGGCGCGAAGACGATCAACAACAACCCCTTCGAAGATGCCCAGCAGTCGCTTCCGCTCTACGTTTTCCAGCAGTGGCAGCAGGGTTCCGAGGCCTCCTACGACCGCGCCTGGGCCGCGGCACTGGTCCTCATCGCCTTCGTCATGATCCTCAACCTGGTGGCCCGCGGCATCGCCCGCTGGAAGGCCCCCAAGACCGGTCGCTGACGCGACCCGCTCCGCTCCCGGGAGCGGGGCCGACCAGCGACCCTCTGAAGCACCGAAAGAAGCAGTGATCCCATGGCCAAGCGAATCGACGTCAGCGGCCTCTCCGCCTTCTACGGCACCCACAAGGCCATCGACGACATCTCGATGACGGTCGAGCCGCGCTCCGTCACGGCCTTCATCGGCCCCTCCGGCTGCGGCAAGTCCACCTTCCTGCGCACCCTGAACCGCATGCACGAGGTCACCCCCGGCGGCCGCGTCGAGGGCAAGGTGCTGCTGGACGACGAGAACCTCTACGGCGCGGGCGTCGACCCGGTCGCCGTGCGCCGCACCGTCGGCATGGTCTTCCAGCGCCCCAACCCGTTCCCCACGATGTCGATCTTCGACAACGTCGCGGCCGGCCTGCGGCTGAACGGGTCGTACAAGAAGAGCGAGCTGACCGAGGTCGTCGAGAAGTCCCTCAAGGGCGCCAACCTCTGGAACGAGGTCAAGGACCGCCTGAACAAGCCCGGCTCGGGCCTGTCCGGCGGCCAGCAGCAGCGGCTGTGCATCGCCCGCGCGATAGCCGTCGAGCCGCAGGTGCTGCTGATGGACGAGCCGTGCTCGGCCCTCGACCCGATCTCCACCCTCGCCATCGAGGACCTGATCGGCGAGCTGAAGGAGCGCTTCACGATCGTCATCGTGACGCACAACATGCAGCAGGCCGCGCGTGTGTCGGACCGTACGGCGTTCTTCAACCTCGCGGCCGTCGGGCAGCCCGGCAAGCTGATCGAGATCGACGAGACCGAGCGGATCTTCTCCAACCCCTCGGTCCAGGCCACGGAGGACTACATCTCCGGCCGCTTCGGCTAGGCCCGCCCGGCCGACGCCCCCTGAGCGTCCTGCGGTGCTGCATGGCGGTGCCACCGCAAGACGAAGGGCCCGCCCCTCCTTCCCGGGGGGCGGGCCCGCTGTTCTTGTCCGGCGCCGTGGCGCCGGCCGTCAGCCGAACGCCAGCTGGACCAGCCAGTACGCCATCGCCGCGACCAGCGCCGCCGCGGGCATGGTGATGAACCAGCCCATCACGATGTTCTTGGCGACGCCCCAGCGCACCGCGCGCGAGCCCTTGGTCGAGCCCACACCCATGATCGCGGAGGTGATGACATGGGTGGTGGAGATCGGCGCGTGGAACATGAACGACGCGGTGTACATGACCGAGGCGGCCGTGGTCTCCGCGGCGAAGCCCTGCGGCGGGTCCAGCTCGATGATCCGGCGGCCGAGCGTCCGCATGATCCGCCAGCCGCCCGCGTACGTACCGAGCGAGAGGGTGATGGCGCAGGCCAGCTTGACCCAGATCGGGATGGCCGCGTTCGCCTCCTCGACATCGGCGATGACCAGGGCCATCACCACGATGCCCATGGTCTTCTGGGCGTCCTGCAGACCGTGGCCGAGCGCCATGCCCGCGGCCGAGACCGTCTGCGCTATGCGGAAGCCCCGCTTGGCCTTGTGCGGATTGGACTTCCGGAACATCCACAGGATGACGACCATCACCAGATAGCCGACGACCAGGCCGATGACGGGCGAGATGAACATCGGCAGGACGACCTTCTCGATCACCCCGGTCCAGATCACCTCGGTGCCGCCCGCCAGTGCCGCACCGACCATGCCGCCGAACAGGGCATGCGAGGACGACGACGGCAGACCGAAGTACCAGGTGACGAGGTTCCAGACGATCGCGCCGAGCAGCGCGGCGAAGAGGATGCCCATCCCCTTGCTGCCGTGCGGGGTGGAGATCAGCCCCTCGCTGACCGTCTTGGCGACGCCGCTGCCGAGGAAGGCTCCCGCGAGGTTCATCACGGCGGCCATCGCCAGCGCGGCACGTGGGGTCAGCGCCCGCGTCGAGACCGAGGTCGCGATGGCGTTCGCCGAGTCGTGGAAGCCGTTGGTATAGGTGAATCCGAGCGCGACCGCAATGGTCACGACGAGCGCGAAGGTGTCCATGGCCGGGGCTCAGGACTCCTTGACCGCGATGGTCTCGACGGTGTTGGCGACGTGCTCGAAGGCGTCGGCCGCCTCCTCGAGGATGTCCACGATCTGCTTGAGCTTGAGGACCTCGATGGCGTCGTACTTGCCGTTGAAGAGCTGCGCGAGCAGCTTGCGGTGGATCTGGTCGGCCTGGTTCTCCAGACGGTTGACCTCGATCCAGTACTCGGTGAGGTTCGACATCGTGCGCAGGTTCGGCATCGCCTCGGCGGTCAGCTCCGCCGCCCGCGCCAGCACCTCGATCTGCTGCTCGATGCCCTTGGGCAGCTCCTCGACCTTGTAGAGGACGACCAGATCGACGGCCTCCTCCATGAAGTCCATGATGTCGTCGAGCGACGAGGCGAGGTTGTAGATGTCCTCGCGGTCGAACGGCGTGATGAACGAGGAGTTCAGCTGGTGGAAGATCGCGTGCGTCGCGTCATCTCCCGCGTGCTCCGCCGCACGCATCCGTTCGGCGATCTCGGCCCGTGCGGAGGCGTCCGCCCCGAGCAGTTCCATCAGGAGCTTGGAGCCCGTGACGATGTTGTCCGCGGAGGCGGCGAACATGTCGTAGAAGCTCGTCTCCCTGGGGGTCAGACGAAAGCGCACGTGAAATCCTCGGGGTGCATGGGATTCGGTCGGGTTGATGCTAGGCGCATCATCCAGCCACAGCTAACCGGCATTCCCTCAGTGTCGCCCATCGGGCAGCATGCTCTGCACGGGGTACCGCAGGTGCCCGCAAAGTTCGGTACCATATACCCACCAGGGGTATATAGATCGCCTAGATACCACGGGAGACGGCCATGACGACCACGGACGCCGACGCCAACGGCCCCGCCGCAGCCGCCGCGGCCCGCCCCGCCCCGAAGCCGGAATCCACCCCCCACGGCGCCCCCCGGACCGTGACCGATACCGCAGAGACTTCCCCCACGACCGGCGTCCACGGCTACGCACAGCAGAAGGACGCGCACATCAAGCGACTGCGCCGGATCGAGGGGCAGATCCGCGGACTGCAGCGGATGCTCGAAGAAGATGTCTACTGCATCGACATACTCACCCAGGTCTCGGCGAGCACGAAGGGCCTGCAGTCCTTCGGTCTCCAGCTCCTGGAGGAGCACCTGCGGCACTGCGTCGCCGACGCCGCCGTCAAGGGCCCCGAGGCCATCGACGCCAAGGTCCAGGAGGCGACCAAGGCCATCGAGCGGATGCTGCGCACCTGACGGCGGCCGGGGGCTCCTCCCCCCTTAAGCCGGCTCACGCGGCGGTTCGCGGCCGTCCCCGTCCACGTCCAGTACCTCGTCGATACGGTCCGGGCTGAGCCGATCCTCGCTCGCGGCCGCGGCCGCGATCATCAGCTCACCAGTCAGGTCGATCTCGACGAGGGCTACGTGGTCCTGAACCGTCGTATGGCGGTGTCCGGCCACGTACGACACCTCCTCCTTCGAGCGCCTTCCCACGCCTCTGAGTGGTTACCGCCCAGCGTAAGGACGGCCGCCCCCTGGGCCCATGGCACGGATGGACCATTTCCGCCACGGGGCAACCGCCCTCGTCACGTGCCCCGGCCCGAGGGAGCGGCGGAAGCGATCTTTCCCGCGTAGATGTCGCGCCGGTCCGGCAGCCGGACGGCGATCCGGCCGCCGAAGCCGGACAGCTCCGTCGTGGAGGTCACCGAGGCCCCCTGGGGCGCGCCGTTGGCGAAGCGGAACCGCTGGCGCACCTTGCGCAGCCGGCCGGCCTCGTCCAGATACGCGTCGAACGGCACCACGTCGGTGGTGAACCCTTTCTCCGCGGCGACCAGCGCCGGCCTGGTGCGCGGCGAGGCCGCCCGCGCGGCCTCGCCGATGTCGGTCGTGCCGCGGTAGTGCCGCACCACGACGCCGTCCAGCCGCTCCTGGCCCTGGTAGGTCACGTCCCGCGCGCCGCGCAGCAGCTCCGCGGCGGCCAGCGGATCGGTGGCGCCGCCCGTGACCAGGTTTCCGTCGGTCAGCGTGCCGGTGTCCACCCGCACCCATTTGTCGGCGGGCACCCCCGCACCCCGGTTCTTCATGAACAGCGCGCCGGGCGCGAGGATCTCCGTGATCGGCTGGCGGCCCTCGCTGGGCCGGCCCGCGGGGTCGGGCAGGACGACGCGCAGCTGCCCGCTGCTGGTGGTGAAGTCATAGCCGCCGGTGCCGCGGATGGCGACGCGGGTGCCGCCGCTGACCGTCTCCATGGCCGTACGGACCTCGGCGGAGCGGGCGCGGACCAGGGCGTCGGCGCTGGCGCGTACGGCGGCCGCGGCGCCGGCGGCCCGGCCGGGCACCTGCTGGTCGTCGGCCGCGGCGCCCTCGGAGGAACAGCCCGTCGCCAGCAGCCCGACCGCCAGACCCGTCCCGCACGCCACGGCCACGGCGGCCGCCCCGCCTCGTCTGTCCTGCACCACCATCGCGTACGAGCCCCCTCGGCCGCCGTCTTCGGGAGCGGCCTGGTCCGGCCGGTCCGCTCGGGAGGGTCGGACGTACCGCCAACGCCACCTCTGACGTTCCGTCGACCGACCCGTTCAACGACCGTTGCGGGGGCTCGTCACGCAACGGTGGCCGGGGCGCGTAGCGTGGACGGGTGCCCGACCGAGCCCACCACGCGACCTCCACCACCGAGCGAGGTTCCTTCTGCACGGCCCGCTGCACCTGCGGCTGGCGCGGGCCGGCCCGCCGTGCCCGCTCACAGGCGCGCACGGACGCGGAGCGGCATCTGGTCGAGGCCGGGGCCGGAGCCGGCCCCCGGCCCCCTGTGGAATGACCCAGTCCGTTCCGGGAACCCCCAACGCCCTTACGGCATCTGGCTAATGGAGGGAAGCAACGGCGCGGCACGCCCCGCGACCACCGGCCGCCATCGGCCGCCGGGGCCGGGCCGCAGACATCGAGGGGGACTCATCCCAGTGAAGCGGCGCACACTCCTGCAGGCCGGCACCGGACTGGCGGCCACCTCGGTCGCCCTGGCCACCGGCTGCGACACCAAGACCGGCGCGGCGGCCGCGGCGTCCTCGACCTCGGCCAACGGGGCCGTCGCCGGTGGCGCGCGGACCCAGACGGCGGCCGCCGGCCGCGCCACCCAGGCCTCCTGGACCGCGCTCGGCAAGAGCCTGGACGGGCGGCTGATACGGGCCTCCGACGCCGCCTACGCGACCGCCCGCCGCCTCTACAACACCCGTTACGACACGCTCAAGCCGTCGGCCATCGCCTACGTCAAGCACCCGTCCGACATCGCCGAATGCCTCGCCTTCGCCCGGCGCCACGGCACCCCGGTCGCCATCCGCAGCGGCGGCCACTCCTACGCGGGCTTCTCCAGCGGCAACGGCCGGCTCGTCGTCGACGTCTCCGCGCTCTCCAAGGTCGGCGCGCCCTCCGGCGGTATCACCCGCATCGGCGCCGGAGCCAAGCTCATCGACGTCTACCAGGGGCTGGCCGCGCACGGCGTGACCATACCCGGGGGCTCCTGCCCCACCGTCGGCATATCCGGCCTCACCCTCGGCGGCGGCCATGGCGTGGTCTCCCGCGCCTACGGTCTGACCTGCGACAGCCTGGTCGGCGCGACCCTCGTCACGGCCGACGGCAAGACCGTCTCGTGCGACAAGGACCACCATCCGGACCTGTTCTGGGCACTGCGCGGCGCCGGCAACGGCAACTTCGGCGTGGTCACCGAACTCCGCTTCCGTACGCATCCGGCGCCGCGCGCGGTGATGGCGTACCTGACCTGGCCGTGGGCCAAGGCGGCGAAGGTCGTGGCCTCCTGGCAGAAGTGGGGGCCGGTGCAGGCCGACGAGATCTGGTCCGCCTGCCATCTCGACACTCCCCCAGCTAACGCTGGGGGTACCCCCAGGCCCCATGGGGGCACTCCGGCGGTGTCCGTCGCGGCGTTCTCCCTGGGCGGCTACGGCGAGCTGAAGAACGCCCTCGACAAGCTCGCCGACCAGCCGGGCGGCCCCGGCCCCGCCGCCACCGTCCGCCTCACCCCGATCGGCTATCTGGACGCGATGGAGGCCTACGCGGGCTGCTCGTCGAAGTCCACCGCGCAGTGCCATACGCCCGGTTCGCTGCCCGGCCAGACCGGCGCCGGCCAGCTCGGCCGCGAGACCTACGCGGCGCGTTCGCACTTCTTCGACCGCTCGCTGTCCGCGGCCGGCATCCGCACCCTGATGGACCAGATCGAGAGCGGCGGCCGCAAGGGCGTCGGCGGCAATGTGGCGCTGACGGCGCTGGGCGGTGCGATCAACCGCGTCGGCCGCACCGACACCGCGTTCGTGCACCGCGGATCGCGGTTCCTCGCCCAGTACTTGACGTCCTGGCCGGCGGGGGGCTCGCCCGGCACGCGCACAGCGTGGCTGAATTCGTTCCATGACGCGATGCGCCGCCATGCGTCGGGCGCCGCGTACCAGAACTACACCGACCCCGGACTGACCGACTGGAAGTCCGCCTACTACGGCGCCGCCGCCGGGCGCCTGGACCGGGTCAAGCGGACCTACGACCCGCAGCGGCTGTTCAGCACCTTCGCGCAGGCACTCTGAGCGCCTGCCGGCAGCCCGGCGGACATACGGACGGCCCGGCCCCGTGAGGGGTCCGGGCCGTCCCTATCCGCCAGGCTCCGTCGTGCTTCTGTGCCGCCCTCAGGCCGCCAGGTCCTTGTCCCGCTCCTTGTGTCCGCTCGGCAGCGCCGATCCCGCGGCCACCACCCGGCTGCCCTCGGCGCCGTCCTCCGCCTCCGTGCCCGGCGCCCGCACCAGCCACGCCAGCGGGGAACGGGCGACGGCCGCCGTCAGCGGCACCAGCAGCGCCTGGGCGAGCGGCGCGAGCAGCAGCGCGACGGCGGTGCCCAGCGCGAAGCCGCCGACCACGTCGGTCGGGTAGTGCACGCCCATGTAGACGCGGCTGAAGCCCTCGGCGAGCGCCAGCGCGATCCCGATCAGGCCGTACCTGCGGTGGGCGACGAACAGGCCGACGCCGACCGCCATCGTGAGCGTCGCGTGGTCGCTGACGAAGGAGAAGTCGCTCTTGCCGGGGATGAGCACTTCGAGGCCGGCGTGGTCCTTGAAGGGCCGCGGCCGCTCGACGAACTCCCGGATGGGGATGTTGGCCAGCAGGGCGATACCGGCGGCCAGCGGCGCCCACACCAGGCCCGCGACCGCGGACGGCGCGCCGGGCCGGCGGCGCGCGGACCACCAGGCGACCAGGCACAGCACCGCGAGGGCGGCGATGATGCCGTACTCACCGATGAACTCCATGGCCTTGTTGACCCAGTGGGGGGCGTCCTTCGCGAGGCCGTTGATGCCGTCGAGCACGTCGACGTCGGGGTTCGGCCCCTCGAGTGCGAGTCCAGCCATCTGCCGCGGCCCCTTATCTTTCGCGCGCGCGAGCGCCTTCGTGTTGCTGCCAGCCCCCGTGGTCGTCGAGCGTGTGCTGCTTCGAGCGCGCCTTACGTCCCCACGCAAAGGAAACGCCATGCCCGCCCCGGTCGTTCCACTCTCCACCGGAAGATCACCAGGACGTTATCGAAGCTTGACTCATCGCTGCAGTTCAGGGCCTTATGTTTACGCAGCGTTGGCGCGAGGGAGTGCTTTTGCGCCATCCGAGGTGACGCGGGTCGCACCGATGTAGTCCGGCGTATCGATCTTGTCGAACCGGATCACGGCACCGGTGTAGGGCGCGTTGATCATGTACCCGCCGCCCACATAGATCCCCACGTGGTGGATCGACCGCGGATCGTGCAGGTCGTAGGCGAAGAACACCAGGTCCCCCGGGAGCAGCTCGTCGCGCTTGGGGTGCGGACCGGCGTTCCACTGGTCGTTCGCCACCCGCGGCAGCTCGATGCCCACCGAGTGGTACGCGGCCTTGGTCAGCCCCGAGCAGTCGAACCGCCCGCCCTGCTCCGGCGTCCCGTTGCCGCCCCACAGATAGCGGGTACCGAGCCGGTCCTGCGCGAAGTAGATGGCGCCCGCGGCCTGCCGCGACGGCGCCACCGGCCCGGCCGGCGCCTCGAAGCTCTTCGCCAGCGTCGTGATCGTCTTCACGTAGTTCTGTGTCTCGCGGTACGGCGGGACCCCGTTGTACTGGATCACCCGGTACGCGCCCGCGTTGTACGCGGCGAGCATGTTGTGGGTGTCGTTGCCCGGCGCGCGCTCGACGTATCTGGCCAGCTCGCAGTCGTACGACGCGGCCGACGGAATCGCGTCCTCCGGGTCCCACACGTCCCGCCTGCCGTCGCCGTTGCCGTCGATGCCGTGCGTCTGCCAGGTGCCGGGGATGAACTGCGCCATCCCCTGCGCGGCCGCCGGGCTCTGCGCCTTGGGGTTCCAGCCGCTCTCCTGATAGAGCTGCGCCGCCAGCAGCGCGGGGCTTATCGCCGGGCACAGCGTGCCCCACTTCTGCACCAGCGACTGATACGCGGCCGGCACCGCACCCTTGGCCAGCCCGACCGCCCGGCCGCCGGTCAGCCCGGCAGCCGCCGTGTACGTACCGATCACAAGCAGCCCGAGCAGGCAGAACACCAGCCCTGCCCCGAGCCCGCCGGCCACCCAGAATTTCCGCACCTCACAACCCTCCCCCATTCAGCGGCGGTTCACTGCCTTTTTCCGGCCGCGCGGTGCGCGTTGCGTCACACGGGGGCGCAGCGGCGCTCCGGCCCGGGCGTGACTGCGCGCACCGCGGCGCCCGGGGGCTCCGCCGGATGCGCGACACTGCATCCAGCATCCGGAACAGGACGAGAGCCATGGACCCCAACAATCAGAAGCAGATGAACCGGCACCTGTGGTGGCGGGTGGCGTACTTCCTCTTCGCCATCCACCTGGTGGCCCTCGTGATGATCTTCGCCATGTCGCACGCCCCGAAGTAGCCGCCCGCGCCCGTCCAGGATCGCCGCGCACCCCCGGCCCGATGATCATTGCTCAGGGTTACCACCCGTGATACACACGGTGAGACCAGTCGGTTCAATGGAGGACGTGCGCCCACCCGCGCACGTCACTCGCATCGGATCCGCCAAAGAAAGGCGCCAAGTCGATTTCTGACGGCGCCTTCGTCAGCGAAGATAGAAGCCGACCCGTGCCGCACCGGCGCGGGCGAGGGCAACCAACTACCCATAAAGGGCGGTGAGTTCACACATGGCACACATGTCACACATGTTCCTTGCGGCCGAAAAGGGCGACATCACCACCATCATCGGCGGAATCGCCCCGGACTGGGGCCCGTTCGGCAGCCTGGGCAACGAGGCCCGTGTGATGGTCGAAGTGGTCATGGCGGTGGCGATCCTGCTGTGCCTCGGCATCGCGATCTGGGGCGCCGCCAAACAGCGCATCGGCGCCACCGCGCTGCGCGACACCTTCAGCGCCGAGCAGGGCAAGGGCCTGATCGTGGCCGGCCTGACCGGCGTCTTCATCATCGGGTCCCTGGGGACGCTGTTCACGATCGTCTACGGCATGGCGGTCTAGCCCGGCCGCGGCGCGGCGCCCGGCGCGCCGCTGTCGTACCGCGCGGCGGCCGCCACCGCCGCCACACCGCCCGCGCACCCTGGGCACCCGCCCGTCCCCGTGCCGCCGCGCGTGCGCCCCCGTCCGACATCTCTCCGCCGTCCCGTGCCCCCACTCGCCTCCACCGGCCGCCCCCACCCTGCCGAGGCCCCATGCTGACGCCCCCTCACCCCGGACCGCCGCACATCGCCGCCACCCCCGCCACCAGCGGACCGATTGGGCGGCCCACCGCACGGGGACAGGTCAATCCGGGGCCAGCAGGCTCCGGACGGCGATGGCGCACGCGGAGCAGGCGATGATCACAAACAGCCCCAGAGTCCCCCATGTCCCCCATTCGCCTCCGCCGCACCGCATCTGAGGACCCGTCACGGTGAGATGTACTCGTACCACTGCGCCCGAGCCGCCGCCCGCGCGGCTACGGTCATATGAGGGCGGCACGACAACAGCACGCACGGCGGCGGCAGAGGGGGCACAGGCGCGATGAGTCTCAGTGACGACGGCGGCTACGGCGGCGACGGCCACCGTGGGTCCGAGACGGGCCAGACACGGACCAGACTCCCCGTCGACGACGGCGACCTGTACGGCTCGGGGCGCCGGCCCCGCGCCGGCATGTCCAGCCGCAACCTCGTCACGATCGTCGGCGTGATCGTCCTGCTGCTCGCGGCCATCGCCTTCGCCAACCGCGACGGGAGCGGCAACAGCGAGTCCGGCGGCGACTCCCCCAAGGACGCCGGCGCCGGCGCCGCCCGCCCCACCGCCCCCACCGGCACCAAGCCGGTCACGGGCAAGAACGGCCAGATCGCCTCGGGGTTCGCGAAGACGGAGCAGGGGGCCGAGTCGGCGGCGGCGAACTACGTGGTGGCGCTGTCCAGTGACGGCATGTACGCCTCGGACCGGCGGGACGCGATCGTCAGCGCCGTCTACACCCCCTCCGCGGCCGCGGCCCGCAAGGAGAGCCTGCGCAAGGTCTACACGGACCCGAAGTTCCTCGGCCGGGTCGGCCTCAAGCCGGACGGCAGCGCGCCCGGCGGGATGACCTTCGTCTCCCGGGCGAACCCGGCGGGCACGAAGACCGAGAAGTTCGAGGGCACCACCGCCAAGGTCGCGGTCTGGTACTCCCAGTTGTTCGGCCTCGCCGGCCAGGGTTCCCAGACTCCGGTCGCGGAGAGCTGGTACACGTCCACGATGGAGCTGCAGTGGGTGAACGGTGACTGGAAGGTCGCCGGCTTCACACAGAAGGCCGGGCCGGCCCCGGTCGGCGGCGACCAGACCGCCGCGACCGCCAAGGACATGTCCAAGGCCGTCCAAGGGTTCGGAGGGTTCACCTATGCGAGGTAACAACCGACGCCGGGCCCTCGCCGTCGCCTCGGCGCTGACCGGCCTGCAGGCGGCAGGCGTGCTGCTGTCGACCCGAGCCTTCGCCGCTCCCTCGCCGAAGCCGACCGAGGGCGCCTGCGACCTGCTCACGGACAAGGCCAAGGAGCTCTGCGAACAGCGGAGCACGGGCGGTGGCAGCGGTGGCACGAGCGATCCGGGCGGCGGCGGCCTCACCGACGCCAACCCCCTAGACCCCCTCGAATCCCTCGCCAAAGGCTGCGCCAAAGCCGCCGCGTGGATTGTCGACAAGCTGTCCGGCGCGGTGAACGCCACCTCCCAGGTGGACTTCACCAACGCCGCCTTCCTGCGGCAGTACGCCGTCGTCTTCGCCGCCTCCACCGTGCTCACGCTCGTGCTGTGGCTGCTGGCCGTCGCCAAGCGGGCGGTGCGGGGGGTGCGGCTGACGGAGGCGATCAGCGAGGCGATCGGGTTCCTCTGGCTGACGGTGCTGGCGTCCGCCTTCACGCCGCTGATCCTCTATACGGTCGTCTCGGCGACGGACGGCGTCACCGAGATCATCGCGAAGGGGACGGGGGCGCAGACCGACACCTTCTTCGGGTCGTTCTCGCAGGCGCTCACGAAGGGCACCGACATCGGCGGCGGCCCGATCATGCTGATCGTGGTGTCGCTGGTCTCCGTGCTGGCCGCCGGTGTGCTCTGGCTGGAGCTGGTGATCCGGGCCGCGCTGCTGTACGTCGGGGCGCTGCTGGGGACGGTGGTCTACGCCGGGCTGGTCGACAAGAACATGTGGGGGCATGTGCGCCGCTGGGCGGGCATCATGATCGCGGTGATCATGGTGAAACCGGTCATCGTGATCGTGCTGGGCGTCGCCGGGGCGCTGTCGTCCGACAAGGGGCCGAACGCCATCTCCGCGGTGGTCTCCGGGCTCGCGATCATCCTGCTGGCCATCTTCGCCAGCGCCGTGATCTACCGCTTCGTGCCCGGTTTCGGCGACGAGATCGCCGCGTCGCGGAACAACCGGATGAGCCGGGGGGCGGAGAACACCGCGGCGGCCGTCCTCAGCTCGCCGGCCGCGCTGGTGTCCCAGGGCATCAAGACGCACAGCTCCCGCAGCTCCGGCGGGGACGGCGGCGGCCAGGCGCAGGGCGGCCAGTCCCGGCCGGCCGACGCGGTCTCCGGTGGCGTCGCGGCCCACGGCTCCCGCTCCGGCGGCGGCTCGTCCCCCGCCGCCCCCGCTCCCCGTACGAACCCCCGGACCGGCAGCGACGCCCGCACCGGCAAGACAGCAGGAGGTGATGGGCGTTGAGCACGCAGTCCCACCCGATCGCGCCGCGTCGCACATATCTGATCGGCCGCGCCCGGCCGCACGCCATCGTCGGCAAGAACCGCGAGACCGGCGAGATCGCGCTGATCATCGTGGGCGCGTTCCTCGGCATGATGTGCGGGCTGCTGGTGCCCATGCTGCCGCTGCGGATCATGACGCTCACGGGCTTCCCGATGCTGGGCCTGGCCGCCGTCTACGTCCCGTACAAGGGCCGGACGTTCTACAAGTGGTTCGAGATCCGGCGCAGCTTCCGCCGTACGGTCCGCAGCGGCGCGGCCTACCGCTCCGGCGCCGCCGAGGCGGGCGTACGGCTCGACGGCCGGGAGGTCGAGATCGGCCCGCCGCCCGGGATCGGGCGGATCAACTGGCTGTCCGCGCCGTTCGGCCCGGACGAGATCGCCGTCCTGCTGCACGCCGACCGCAAGACGGTGACGGCCGCCATCGAGATCGAGGGGCCGGGCGTCGGGCTGCGCGACAGCGAGGACCAGGAGGCCCTCGTCGACCGATTCGGCACGCTGCTCAAGCACGTCGCCAACGGGGACGGCTTCGTCACCCGGCTGCAGATGCTGGCACGGACGCTGCCGGCCGACCCCGACGCGCACGCCAAGGACGTCGCCCAGCGCGGCGACAAGGGCTCCCCCCGCTGGCTGCAGGACTCCTACGACCAGCTGCAGTCGATGGTCTCCACCTCCTCCGAGCAGCACCGCGCCTACCTCGTCGCCTGTATGCACTACACCCGCGAACTGGCCTCCGAGGCGCAGACGATGGCCCGCGCGGCCCGGATGCACCAGGGCGGGCTGCTGCGCAGGAAGCTCGACCGGGACGCCGGGCTCGCGGTGGTGATGGCCCGTGAGCTGACCGACATCTGCGCCCGGCTCGCCGAGGCCGACATCCGGGTGCGCCAGCCCCTGGGCCAGGCCCGGCTCGCCTCCCTGGTGCACTCGATGTACGACCCGGACCACCCCATCGACCACATCCAGGCGATGAGCAGGCGCAACGCCTGGCCCGCCGAGCTCGATGCGATGGAGCCGACGTATCTGCAGGCCAAGACGCGGGAGTCGACGACGCGGGCGCCGTGGTGCCATGCCACCGCCTGGGTCAAGGAGTGGCCGCTGACCCCGGTGGGCGTCAACTTCCTCGCGCCGCTGCTGGTGCACACCCCGGATGTGATCCGCACGGTCGCGGTCTGCATGGACCTGGAGCCCACCGAGGTCGCCATCGAGCGGATGCTGACGGAGAAGACCAACGACGACGCCGAGGCGAGCCGGGCGGCGAAGATGAACCGGGTGGTCGACCCGCGGGACGTGGCGCACCACGGGCGGGTGGACCAGCGCGGTGAGGACCTCGCGTCCGGCGCGGCCGGCGTCAACCTCGTCGGCTACATCACGGTCTCCTCCCGCTCGCCCGAGGCGCTCGCCCGCGACAAGCGCACCATCCGCGCCTCGGCCGGCAAGTCCTATCTCAAGCTGGAGTGGTGCGACCGCGAGCACCACCGGGCGTTCGTCAACACCCTGCCGTTCGCGACCGGGATCCGCCGCTAAGCCGCTGGGAGGCGCGTACGTCATGGCCCTGCACGATCCGCTCGGAGCGCTCACCGACGCCTTCACCAGCTTCCTGTTCGGGAAGGTGGAGACGACCCGGCTGCCCGTACGCACCTCCACCGGCCAGGCCCAGGCGGTGTATCTGCCGACCGCGGCCCCCGGTCTCGGCGACTCCGGCGTGATCATCGGCCGCGAGGTCTACAGCGGCAAGGGGTACATCTACGACCCGTTCCAGCTGTACGGACAGCAGCTGCCGGCGCCGCACTGGCTGGTGCTCGGCGAGTCCGGCAACGGCAAGTCGGCACTGGAGAAGACCTACGTCCTGCGGCAGTTGCGCTTCCGCGACCGGCAGGTCGTCGTCCTGGACGCGCAGGGCGAGGACGGCGTCGGCGAGTGGAACCTCATCGCCGAGGAACTGGGCATCACCCCCATCCGCCTGGACCCGACCGCCGCCCTCAACGGCGGCATCCGCCTCAACCCGCTCGACCCGTCGATCACCACCACCGGCCAGCTGGCCCTGCTGCGTACGATCATCGAGGTCGCGATGGGCCACGGACTCGACGAGCGCTCGGGCTTCGCCCTCAAGGTCGCGCACGCCTACGTCAACGAGACGATCACCGACCGCCAGCCCGTCCTGACCGACATCGTCGAGCAGCTGCGGCACCCGGAGGCGGAGTCCGCCGAGGCGATGAACGTCGACATAGACGACGTGCGGGCCTGGGGCCTGGATGTGGCGCTGGTCCTGGACCGGCTCGTCGACGGCGACCTGCGCGGCATGTTCGACGGGCCGACGTCGGCGGGCATCGACCTGGACTCGCCGCTGATCGTCTTCGACCTCTCGCACATCGACCGCAACTCCATCGCGATGCCGATCCTGATGGCGATCGTGGGGGTGTGGCTGGAGCACACCTGGATCCGGCCCGACCGGAAGAAACGCATCTTCCTGGTCGAGGAGGCCTGGCACATCATCAATTCGCCGTTCGTGGCGCAGCTGTTCCAGCGGCTGCTGAAGTTCGGGCGCCGGCTGGGCCTGTCGTTCGTCGCGGTCGTCCACCACCTGTCCGACGTGGTGGACGGGGCGGCCGCGCGGGAGGCCGCGGCGATCTTGAAGATGGCCTCGACGCGGACCATCTACGCCCAGAAGGCGGACGAGGCGCGGGCCACCGGACGGGTGCTGGGCCTGCCGCGCTGGGCCGTGGAGATCATTCCGACCCTCACCCCCGGCATCGCGGTCTGGGACGTCAACGGCAACGTCCAGGTCGTCAAACACCTGATCACCGAGGCCGAACGCCCGCTGGTCTTCACCGACCGGGCGATGACCGAGGCGTCCGCGATGCCGACGGACGAGGCCCGCGCCCTGGAGGCGGCGGCGGACGCCGAGGCCGAGGCGCGCGCGGAGGCGATGGCGATGGAACGCCGGTGGTCGGACGAGTCGAGCGAGACGGTGGCGTGAGGCGCGGATACGACGACGAACGAGGCGGCGGCCGAGGCGGCCACCGCGATCAGCACGGCGGCCGGGGGCGCGGCATCCCCGACTCCCTGCTGGTCGGGCTGCTGGCCTTCCTGCTGGGCCTGACCGTGCTGGTGTGGACGGCGACCGGTCTGGCCGGTCTGTTCGCGCACGGCGCCTGGCCCGACGGCGTCAGCTACCCCCAAACTCCCATGGCCCTGCGCCATCTCGTCTCCGCACCGCACGACATGGCCGCCGCCTGGCCCACCACCCCCAAGGGCCAGCTCTCCGGCTACGGCCTGTTCTGGGGCATCCTCATCGGCGAGCTGATGGTGCTGCTGGTCCTGGCCATCTTCACGATGGGGACGGTCACCCGCTATCGCGCCGTACGGGCCGCGCGGCGGGCGAAGATCCGGGAGGCCGGGTCCGCGCGCACGGCCGGGGAGGCCGAGCGGGCGGCAGAAGACCTCGCGCGCCGGGACCGGGAGGAGCGGGAGGACCGCGAGGCCCTGGCGGCGGCCCGCGCCGCGCGGGCGGGCGCGGCCGTACCCGCCGTACCGTCCGCGCCCGCCGAGGACGCCCTCGCCGAGGACGCCCCCGCCGTCCCGGCCGTCCCCGCCGCCCACGCCACCCCGGCGGGCCCGGTCCCCGAGCAGCGCACCGGCTCCCCGGCGGCCGCCGGCCCACTGGCCGAACCCACCCTCCCCCGCGTCCAGTTCGCCACCTCCGGCCGGGCCGCGGCCCTCGCCGCGGCCGTCGCCACCGCCACCGCCGCCCCGGGCCCCCTGATCGTCGCCACCACCGATCCCACGCTGTGGTCCGAGACCAAGGACGCCCGCGCCAAGCTCGGCCCGCTGCTGACCTACGATCCGACGCACCGCCTCGACACCCCGGCCCGGCTGCGCTGGTCGCCCACGTCCGGCTGCGACGACCTGGCCACCGCCGCCGCCCGGGCCGCCGCGCTGCTCGCCCCCGTACGGCCGTCCGGCGCGCCGGACTCGGCGGTCGCCGACGCCGCGCAGACCCTGCTGCGCTGCTGGCTGCACGCCGCCGCGGTCGACGGCCGCCCGTTCCGCCAGCTGCACCGCTGGGCCCATGCCGCGGGCAGCGCCCAGGAGCCGGTGCGTATTCTGCGCACCAGCCCGAAGGCGTCCGGCGGCCAGGCCGGCGAGCTGGAGTCGGTGCTCACCGCCCACGCCGAACGCCGCGAGCTGGCGACGGAGTTGGTCGGCCGGGCGCTGACCGCCCTGTCCTCCCTCCACATCCGGGATGTCTGCAATCCACTTCGAGCGGATTCGGTCATTCTCGAATCATTCATCGATGAGGGGGGAACGCTGTACGTGGTAGGCGAACCCATCGAGGATCCGCGTACCGACCCGGGTGCGATGCCACTGCTCACCGCACTCCTCTCCAGCGTGGTCGAGCACGGCCGCCGCATGGCCGAACGGTCATCTGACGGTCGGCTCGACCCACCACTCACCCTCGTCCTGGACGACATCGCGGCGCTCGCCCCGCTGCCCGCCCTCCCCGACCTGCTGGAAACGGGCCGGACGCGCGGCCTTTTGACCCTGGCGACGATGCGTTCCCAGGAGCAGGCCCGGGCCCGCTGGCCGCACCGCTCACTGCCGGTGTGACGCCGCCGGCCGCGCCCCCTGGACCAGCCGCTCCGCCAGCTCCGGCCAGTGCGCGCGCAGCGCGAAGTGGTCACCGCCCGGGAAGATCCGCATCCGGAAGTCCCCGGCGGTGTGCGCACGCCAGGCGGCCGCGTCTCCGACGGCGACCAGCGGATCGGCGTCGCCGACCAGCGCGGTGACGGGCGTGCGCAGCGGCGGGCCCGGACGGTGCCGGTAGCTCTCCACGGCCTTGTAGTCGCCGCGCAGCACGGGCAGGGCCATGGCCAGCAGCCCTGGGTGCTCCAGCAGCCGGGGGTCGGTGCCCTGTGTCCGGCGGATCTCCTCGATGAGGCCGGCGTCGTCGCGCAGGTGGACGGTGCCGCCGCGCACCCGGGACGGGGCCCAGGCGCTGGAGACGACCAGCCGGACCGGGTCGTGCCCCTCGTGCTCCAGCAGCCGGGCCACCTCGTACGCCACCAGCGCGCCCATGCTGTGCCCCAGCAGGGTCAGCGGCCGGCCGGCGAGCGGCGCCACCGCCTGGTGGGCCCCGGCCGCCAGCGCCTCAAGGTCCTCGATCCGCTCCTCCGCGACGCGGTCGTGGCGGCCCGGGTACCGCACCGCCAGCACCTCGGGGCGGGCGCCCTCGGGAACGGCGGCGGCGAGGGCCTTCCCCAACGGCCGGAAGGCGCCCGCGCCGCCGCCCGCGTGCGGGAAGCACACCACGACGGCGGCGCCGGCGCCGGCCGCCCCCGGAGCCAGCCGGCGCAGCCAGGGGCTACATGCCACGGGTGAAGCCCCCGTCGACGGTCAGGCTCTGCGCCGTGATCGCCGCCGCCCGGCCGGACACCAGGAAGCCGACGAGGTCCGCGGCCTCCCGTGCCTCCACCAGCCGGCGCAGCGGGATGCCCTTGCGGGCCTGGCGCAGCATCCGTACCGGGTCGGCGCCGATCTCGTCGGCCTGGGCGGCGAGTTCACGGCGGAGCATGGGGGTGTCGATCCAGCCCGGCAGCACGGCGTTGACCGTGATCCCGCGGGCGGCGAGATCGAGGGCGAGGCCCTTGGTGTAGCCGATCAGGCCGTGCTTGGAGGCGCAGTACGCGGTGTTCCGCATCTTGCCGGCCTTGCCGAGGATGGAGGACACATTGACGATGCGGCCGTGGTCGGCGAGGTACTCCAGGCAGGTGGCGGTGACCGCGAAGGTGCCGTTGAGGTTGATGTCGAGCACCCGCAGCCAGGTGCTCTCGTCGTCGGGCCCGTTCTCGTCGGCCACCCCGGCGTTGTTGACGAGGATGTCGAGCCGGCCGGCGGCCCGCAGTTCGGCGCGCAGCCGGGTACGGACCGTCTCGCGCTCGCGCAGGTCGGCCGCGACGGCCACGGCGGCCGCGCCCAGCTCGCGGACCTCCTTGACGACCGTCTCCAGCCCGCCGGCGTCCCGGTCGAGGAGGATCAGGCGGGCCGCGCCGGCCTCGGCCAGCACCAGCGCCACTTCGCGGCCGATGCCCTGGGCGGCGCCGGTGACCACGGCCGTCTTGCCCGCCAGTTCGCCGGGCCGCGGCCGCTCGGTGCGCCCGCCGTCCTCGCTCACGTCGCCTTCGCTCACGTCGCTCATCTTGCGCTCCCTCACGCCATCTTCAGTCCGCCGTCGACGTGGAGTACCTCGCCCGTGGTGTAGGTGTTGCGGGGGCTGGCGAGGTAGGCCACGGCGTCGGCGATCGTCTCGGGTTCGGCGTAGCTCTTCACCAGCAGCCGGCGCATGATCTCCTCCTCGCCGTGACTGCGGATGGTGTCGGTCATCTCGGTGTTAATCACGCCGGGGGCGACGGCGTTGACCAGGATCCCGCGGGAGCCGAGTTCCACGGCCATCGCCTTGGTGAACGCCTCCAGGCCGCCCTTGGCCGCCGCGTAGTTGGACTGGCCGCGGCCGGGCTTGGAGGCCGCGGACGAGGAGATGTTGACGATCCGTCCGTAGCGGCGGCGCAGCATCAGAGGCGCCGCGGCCTGCACGGTGAGCATCGGGGCGACCAGGTTGGTGGCCAGCACCTCCTCGATGTCCTTCAGGCTCTGGTTGACCAGCAGCTCGTCGCGGGTGATCCCGGCGTTGTTGACGAGTACGTCCAGCCGCCCGAAGGCGCCGCGTACGCCGCCGACGACCGCCTGCGGCACATCGGGATCACAGACGTCCCCCTGGAAGAGCTCGACTCTGCGGCCGAGTCCGGCGATGTGCTCGGCGACCTGCTCCGCCTCCCGGGTCGCGCTGCGGTAGTTGAGCGCGATATCGCACCCGGCCGTCGCCAGCTTCACGGCGATCGCGCGGCCGATGCCCCGGCTGCCGCCGGTCACCAGCGCCACCTGGCCTTCGAATTCCATGGTGTCCTCTCGCATCGGTGGGCCCGGTCCTCAGACCGAGTGCGCGCTCTTGTAGTCGGCGAGCCGCAGCCCGTGGGCCTTGGCCAGCGCGGCGATGTCGATGACCTGTTGGCGGCTGATGTTCCCGTAGGAGTAGTGGTGGTCGAGGCCGGCCAGGCCCATCAGAGCCGTCTCCGCCATGCAGGCGAACAGCTGGCCGGCCTGGAGGAAGGCGCGCGCCGAGGGGTGCAGGCTCTCGCCGTGGGGCGTGGCGACGATGCCGCCGAGCATGTACGCCAGGTCGGGCCGCTGCTCGGCCAGGCCCGCGACGGCGTTGTTGGGCACGGCGATGTCGCAGATCACCGTGTTCGGCGCGAAGTGCTCGCCGGTCAGGAACGGTTCGGGGCTGTTGGAGGCGCACAGCACCAGCTGCGCCTCCTTCAACGCGGCGCTGTCCTGGGTGACGGTCAGGAACGGGTCGCTGCCGTAGCGCTCCCGCAGGTACTCCGCGATCGCCCGGCCCCGGCCCGCGTCGTCGGCCGGCCCCTCGGCCAGCCACTTGGTGATCAGCGGCTCCTCGGCGAGCCGCGCCGGGATCCCGGTCAGCTCCCCGCCTTCCGCGATCCGCGACCAGCACTCCTGGTAGACGCCGTGCACGGTGTTCTGCAGCCGCCGGGCCGAGCCGTCCCGCCGGCTGCCGACCAGCACGATGCGGCCGAGCCGCTCGGCGAAGAGCTGGCTGTAGACCGAGGCGATGTTGCCGGCCGCGCCGACCACGGCCAGCGTGGCGTCCTCGACCCGCCAGCCGCGGTCCTTCGCGCCCCGCTCCATGGCCTGCACACCCATGGCCACCGTCAGCGCGTTGCCGGAGGTCAGCGCGATCCCCGGGACCCGCAGCGAGGTGCAGTTGGCGGTGACGATGGAGGTGTACATCCCCAGGCCCGCCACCACACAGCCGTCGTCGCGGGCGGCCTGCACCCGCTCCTCGATGTCCGCGCGGATGCCCGTGACATCCCCCGAGGCGAGGTAGCCGCCCATCTGCTCGGAGGCGACCATCAGCGGATAGAGGGCGAACTCGACGGCGCTGCCGAGCGGCGAGTCGATCCGCACGCCGGGGTAGGGCGCCGCCGTCTTGACCGGGTCCATGCCCAGGACGAAGGAGCGCAGCGCCGCGTCGCCGAAGTCGGCGAGCGCCGGGTCCACCTGCCGCAGATGGGCCGGTTCGATGAGGTGGTTGAGGAACGCCACCTTGCGCACCGGCCCGGTCGCCGGGCGCCCCCCGTCCTGCTCGTATCCGGCCACCGCGCCCCGGAAGTCCCTGATCTCCGCCCGCGGTTTGGGGATCCGCCGGTCGCTGGCCGGGTGGACCAGGTGCAGGGTGTCCTCGTAGCGCAGGATGCGGCACAGCCGCTCCAGGGCCCCGCGCAGGTGCTCGATCTCCTCGTCGGTGAGGTACGCCGAGGGCTGGATGCGCAGCACGTTGCCGGCGCTGCCGGTCGGCGCGATCCGGATGCCTTCCTGGCGCAGCAGGTAGCCGGAGAGCAGATAGCCCAGCGAGCCGGTGTAGGCGCTGCCGCGCAGCACCATGGAGCGGGCCTCGCCCTGGTCCTTGAGCTGCAGGCCGATGAACAGGCCCGTGCCGCGGACGTCCTCGACGACGTCGGGGAAGGCCGCCTGGAGGCCGGTGAGCATGGCGGTGAGTTTCTCGCCGCGCTCGGCGACCCGCCGGTAGACCGCTCCGTCGTCCGCCTCCAGCAGCTCGACGACCTTGTGCGCGACGGACGAGGAGAAGTCGTCCATGGCGAAGGTCGAACTGTGGATGATGTCGAACTCGCCCTCGTACAGCGACCGGCGGACCAGCATGGCGGAGATCTTGGCGAGCCCGCCGCCGAGCGACTTCGACAGCGCGTAGTAGTCGCCGCGCAGCCCGATGAGCGAGCTGGCCAGGAACGCGCCGCAGCGGCCCATGCCGCTCTGCACCTCGTCGAGGATCAGCGGGGCGCCGGCCTGGTTGCAGAACAGCCGGATGGCCCGGCCCTGCTCGGCCGTCAGCGCGTGGATGCCGCCCTCGCCCTGCACCGGCTCGGCCAGGAACGCGGTGATGACCGGCAGGCCGCGTTCGACGACCTTGATCCGCCCGGCGTCGATCTCGGTGTCCAGCAGCGTCACCCGCTCCTCGTCGGCGATCTCCTCCAGCGTCTGAAGCCCGTCCATGGGCACGAACCGCACCCGCGCGCCGAGGCCCGTGAACGGGGCGCGGAAGCCGCTGTTGTAGGTGAGCTGGACGCTGCCGACGAGCTTGCCGTGGAAGGAGCGCTCCAGCGCCAGGAACAGCGGCCGGGTGGCCAGCGCCGCCGCGTTGTGGGCGTCGAGGGCCGCCAGCAGCGCCTCGACGCCCCGGTCCTGCGGCGCCCGCTCCCGCACGGCCGGCAGCCGGAAGGCGTCCGCGTCGAGGACGGCGTCCCCGCGACCGACGGCCTGCCGTGCGGCCGCCGCGTTGCCGGCGATCTCGTCGGCGAGCGCGGTGACCTTGCGCACCCGGACGAGTTCGGCGTGCTTGACGGCCGCCTCGACGGCCTCGGCGCCGCTGTTGCCGAAGGTGGCGACGTACGGTTCCTTGACCGAGGTCTCCCGGCGGACGACGTCGCTGAGCGCGGCGCCGAGCCGGCCGGCCTCGCCGCGCAGCGAGAACTGCGCGTGCACGGCCGGGTTCCGGTCCAGCAGCGCCCGGGCGTGCGCGACGATCTCGGGGTGGTTGTGGCCCAGGATCAGGGAGCCGTAGCCGCCCATGAGGTCGAGGACCGGGATGTCCCTGCCCTGCTCGTCACGGTGGTAGAGGGTGTTGCCCTGCGCCCGGACGTACTCCACGTCCAGCCCCAGGGCGGCGAAGATCCGTCCCATCCGGGGCTGAACGAAGTCGGTGAACTGCGACATGGTGATGGTGTTCCCCTCGTGCGTCAGGGCGTGTGCGGGCGCTGGGCGAGCAGCGCGCCGGCGAACCCGTTGAAGGTGCTGTGCAGGCTCAGCACGGAGTCGATCCGGCGCTTCCTGGGCGCGCCCATGACGAAGTCGGTGCCGTCGTCGGGCGGGGTACGCAGATGGGCGATCGGCGGCAGCTCACCCTCGTCGAACAGGTGTGGCGCCAGGGCGAGTTCGGCCAGCGGCCCGGCGGCGCCGAGCGTGCCGGTGACCGGGCGCAGCGAACCGACCGGGACGCCGCTGTCCTTCAGCAGCGCCCGCAGCAGCTCGGCCTCGGCGGCGTCGTGTGCGACGGTGCCCTTGCCGTCGGCGAGGACCGCGCCCAGGGTGTCGGGCGTCAGACCGTGGTCGGCCAGCAGCCCGCGGGGCCCTTCGGCGAGGGCGGACGGGCCGACGCCGCTGTCCACCGCGGGCCGCAGCGCGGCGCCGAGGAACTCCACCAGCGGCCGTGCGCCGCGCCGGGCGGCATCGCCGGCCCGCTCCAGTACGAGCGCCACCGCGCCCTCCGCCAGGACCGTGCCGTCGCGCTCCGCGTCGAAGCTGCGCACCGCCGCGCCGCCGGCGCCGCCCGCGCTCAGGTGCCCGGCACGGTACTGCGCGGCCAGCTTCAGCGGCTCGTTGTAGCTGCCCGCGCCGACCACCAGGGCCGTGTCGCAGTGGCCCTGGCGCAGGGTGAAGGCGGCCCGCTGCAGCGCCCCGAGCGCGGCACCGGCGTCCTGGACGAACGCCGCGCAGTCGCCGCGGAAGCGCTGGGCGATGCTGACCATCGCCAGGGTGTTGTTGTTCAGCGCCCTGATGACGGTGAACGGGTTGAAGGTGGCCGCGTTGCCGAACGCCTCGGCCACCAGCCGCTGCAGGTCCACCCCCGCCTGCGGGGAGGTGTCCGACCGGGCCCGGTCGAGCGCCTTGTGGAAGGCGGCGGCGCTCAGTTCGGTGGAGTCGTCCTGGGCGACGTAGAGCCCGCGGCGCTCCTCCGGGATCGCCTGCCAGCTCTCGCCGGCCTGCTCCATGGCGTCCTGCGCGGCGAGCACCGCGTTGAAGGTGAAGGCCGTGCCGAACTTCCGCAGCTTGTGCGGCACGCTCTCCCGGCTCTGCTGCTGCAGCTCGTCGGGGACGTGCCCGAAGTGGGTGATCTTCTCGGTCCGTACGTAGGGGTCCCGGTAGCGGGAGAGCGCGGGCTGCGCCGCGCGCCAGGCCGACCACAGGGCCTGCGGCCCGCGACCGGTGGGCAGCACCGTACCGATGCCGGTCACCACGACGGCGTCGGGGTCGGGGGAGCGGTCCGCGGGGCCGCCGGGAGGGTTCGTGTTCGCAAGGTCAGGAGTCATAACCGCGCACCACCAGACTGGCGTTGAGTCCGCCGAAGCCGAAGGAATTGCTCACTGCCACCGACACCTCCTGGTGCCGGGCCTTGTCCGGGACGTAGTCGAGGTCGCAGGCCGGATCCGGGTTCTGCAGGTTCAGCGTCGGCGGCACGATGCCGTCGCGCACGGACAGCACCGTGGCGATCAGCTCGGGCGCGCCGGCCGCCGCGATCAGATGGCCCAGGGCGGTCTTGTTGGCGGTGACCGCGAGCCTGCGGTAGTGCCCGCCCCGGGCGAAGACGTCCTTGATCGCCCGGGTCTCGGCCGGATCGTTGAGCGGCGTGGAGGTGCCGTGCGCGTTGACCGAGGCCACCTCGTCCGGCTCCACCCCGCCGTCGGCCAGCGCCCGGCTCATCGCCAGCGCCGCGCCCCTGCCCTCCGGATGCGGCGCGGTGACCTGGTACGCGTCCAGGGAGCTGCCGAATCCGGCCACCTCCGCGTAGATCCGCGCACCGCGCCGGCGGGCGCTCTCCGCGCTCTCCAGCACCAGCATCGCCGCGCCCTCCCCGGCGACCAGACCGCTGCGGTCGCGGTCGAAGGCGCGGCACAGCCGGTCCCCGAACAGCTCGGACGTCGACGGCGCGCCCAGCAGGTGCAGGCCCGTCATCGTCGGCAGGTTCAGCACCGAGTCGGCGCCGCCCACCAGCATCGCGTCCACCTCACCGCGCCGGATCATCCGGAAGCCGTGGCCGATGGCGTGGGTGGCGCCCGCGCAGGCGGTGCTGTAGTTCAGCGCCGGCCCGCGCAGCCGGTGGCGGGTGGCGATCCCGGCGGCCAGCGCGTCGTTGGTGCAGAACAGGCCGCTTGCGCGGTCGAGTGCGGCGCGCCGGTCGTACAGCGTCTGCCAGCTGGGCTGCCCGTCGTCGCCGAGGGCGTGCAGCAGTTCGTGGGCGTCGCGTTCGGGGACGCCCGAGCCGACGGCCGTACCGATCCGGCGCGGCGGGCGCGCGACGTCGCCGCCGGCGTCGAGTCCGGCGTCGGCCAGCGCCTGCCCGGCGGCCGCCAGGCCGAACCGCATCCGCCGCTCCATCGGCCGGTCCATGCCCTCGTCGGCGCCGTGGCGCCGCGCGAACTCCTCGTCGTCGACCGGCGCCGCATAGCGCACCGGAAAGTCCTCGATACCGGGCAGCTGCCAGGCGCGGATCGCCGAGCGCCCCTCGCACAGGCCCTCCCACAGCGTCCGCCAGTCGAGCCCCAGTCCGCAGACGGCGCCCATGCCGGTCACCACGACGCGGCTCATCTGTCCCCTCCTTCCAGTACGACGGCGCACACCTGGCCGCGCACCCCGCACGCCAGCACCAGCACCCGCGGGATGCCCAGGTCCTCCTCGCGCACCGCGGCGCCGTCGGCCACCAGCCGGCGCCCGCCGGCCAGGCCGTGCAGCGCCAGCAGCACATGGGCGAGCGGATGGGCGGGACCGAGCACGCCGGTGACGGAGGCACTGGTGAACTCCGCGGGCCGCTCGACGGCCTCCGCGAAGACCGCGTCGAGCGCGGCGCGCTGGGCCCGCCGCCCGTCCGGCGTCCAGACCGCGTCCGGCAGCACCCAGCCGATGCCGCCGGCGTCGGTGCCGGCCATCCGCAGCGCCGCGCGCACGGCCTCGGCGACCGCCTCGGTCCGGCCCGCGCCGTCCGCGCCGAACGCCCGCCCGTAGCCGGCCAGCCGGACCGCCGCCGCGGGCACGTCCGGGGTACGCGCGGCGAGGAGGAAGGCGGCCCCCTCGCCCGGGGCGGCCCCGTCCCAGCCCAGCTCCTCGTACTGCGGCAGCAGCAGCGGATGGACCTTGGGGCTGACCGCCCCGATGACGGCCGCCTCGTTCTCGTCCTCGGCGACCGAGAGCACCCCGTCGATCAGGGCCTGCAGCCCCGCATCGGAGAACGGCGAGTACGCGGCCATCGCCCCGGTCAGCCCGAAGACGGCCGAGATATGGGCGGCGGCGGTGCTGTTGAGGTGGGACAGGCCGCTGAACGGCGGGACCTCGCGGGCGTAGAGCGCCGCCACCGCGTCGGGCGAGCCGGCGGCCCTGCGCAGCCCGTCGAGCGCGGAGAAGCGCACCAGCTCCTCGTCCACCGTGGGCAGTCCGAGGTAGAGCCCCCAGCGTTCCCCGCCCACCGGCCCGGGGTGGCCGCCCAGCGACAGCCGGGCGCCGTAGAGCGCCATCCGGGCCTGCTTCTCCGAGGTGCGCAGCACCCGGCGGTGCACGCCGAGCGTCGCGGCATCGGGGTCGTCGACGAGGAAGGCGCTCACGGCCCCGGGCCAGGGCGACGCCGGCAGTCCGCTCGGCCGGCTGGTGTCCTTGCCGGCGACCAGGGCCTCCCACAGGGCTGCCGGGTCCGGCCCCGCCGCCGTGTACAGGCCGGGTGCGGTCAGCCGGACCGCGTCCAGGTTCGTCATCGCCCGCTCACCCCGCCTTGGCCAGGATCAGCGAGCAGTTCTGCCCGCCGAAGCCGAAGGAGTTCGACAGCACGGCGTTCACCGGCGCCGCCCGGCGCTCGGTGACGATGTCCAGCCCGCTCGTCACCTCGTCCGGCTCGGTGAAGTTCAACGTCGGCAGCACGGACTGCCGCTGCAGGCTGAGCACCGACAGCACCGCCTCGGCCGCGCCGCTGTTCGCCAGGGAGTGCCCCATGGCGGACTTGTTGCCGGTGACCGGGATACGGGCGGCCCGCTCCCCGAACACGGTGTGCAGCGCCGCGGCCTCGCAGGTGTCGTTGGCCTCGGTCGAGGTGCCGTGCGCGTTGACGTGGTCGATGTCGCCCGGGGTGAGCCCGGCGTCGGCGAGGGCGGCGCGGATGCACTGCGCGTAGTCGGCGCCGTCGCGGGAACTGGACGTCATCTTCACCGCCTCGGTCACCCCCGCGTACCCGGCGACCCGGGCCAGGATGTGCGCGCCGCGGGCCTCGGCGTGCGCCCGCGACTCCAGTACGAGGAAGGCGGCGCCGTCGCCGATGACGAAGCCCGAGCGGTCCTTGTCGAAGGGGCGGCTGATCCGGCCGGCCTCCCGCCCGTCGGAGGGAGCCAGCGCACCCACCCCGTAGAAGGCGGCGACGGAGGTCAGCGTCGTCAGGCTCTCGGCGCCCCCGGCGAGCGCCACGTCCAGCGCTCCGCTGCGGATGTAGCGGTAGGCGCTGCCGATGGCCATGCCGCCGGCGGCACAGGCGTCCGCGTGGGTCTCCAGGACGCCGGCCGCGCCGAAATAGTCGGCCAGGCGCACGGTGGCGGTGTCCGGCTGGATCTGCTCGTAGCGCCGCGGGTCGAGGCCGCCCTCGTCGAGGTAGCCGTCCAGGTCCAGTGCGCCGCGCTCGAAGTCCACATGGCCGGCCAGGCCGGTCAGTTCGGCGGGTTCCATGACCATGCGGTTGCAGGCGAGGAAGACGCCGCCGCGCTCGGTCCGAAGCCGTCGGGGCAGGCCGCTGCGCTCCCAGGCCTGGGCGGCGGCGTGCCAGGCGAGCGTCCCGGCCGGCCCCAGCGGCCCGGCCTCCTCGGGCACCGCGTCCGCCAGCGCCTGCCGGACGTGGGGGTCGATGTGCGCCGAGACGGCGCAGGGCACCCCCCACTCCTTGTGGAGCGGGTGCTCGGCGATGAGCGTGTGTCCCTGCCCGAGATGGTCGAATAACGACTCGGGGTCGGTCAGCTGACCGGCCACCAGGCCGATCCCGGTCACCACGACCTCATGACCGGCCCCGGCGGGTGTGTGGGGGTTCACGTGCGTTCCTTTCCGGCGAGGGGAGCCATCTGCGACTGCCCGCCGCCTCAGCCGACGGGCTGGGCGTGCCCCAGCGCCTCGAGTGCCGCGCGGACGCCGTCCGCCATCACCTCGTCACCGGTGGCCGGCTCCAGCGCCACGCCGCAACCGGCGCACTGGGCCTTGCCGGACGGGGCGATCTGCGCCTTGTCTGCGGCGCACTCGGTGCACACCTCGGGCAGGTGGTCGAAGATCCGGTGGGTGAAGGCGGCCCAGTGCGCGCTGGTGGCCGCCCCGGCGACCTCGTACGGGCGCATCCCGGCGTGCACCTGCTCCTCGGAGTAGCCGAACGCGCTGCGCCGCAGCACCTCGGCGGCCAGCTCGGAGATGCCGCCCCGCTCGTCGTAGAGCTGCTCCGAACCGCCGAGCGCCGACGCCAGCTGGTCGAGCACGTTCGACTTGGGCAGCGCCACGCCGAGCTTGGTCTCCATCTCGAAGCGGAACTCGACCAGGTCGAGCGATTCGGCGCCGAGGTCGGCGACGAGGGTGGCGTCCGCGGTGATCTCGTCGATACCGCTGCCCAGGACCTGTGCCAGGCCCTCGCGCACAATGTCGTGGATCTGCTCCGTCTCGAAGGGGTTCTGCATCGTTCTCTCCTCGTCTCTGCGCACTGCGGACGCATGGGTACGCACTGTGGATGCGGCCGTTTCCAGCCATGGAAAATCCAGGAAAACGGCAGCGGAAGATAGTTGGAGACGCGCTTCCTCGCGCATGTGAATCGATAGGCCGGCGCCGGAACGAAAGCGTCGGCAAAGGGCACTGATAAGACCTGAAAAAACCCGCGGCAAAATAGACCGGAGCTACTGTGAGTCGGTCCGCGCGAAGGGTTCAGAAATTCACGTCAGGAGTGCCCGACAAGAGGTGAAGGCCGCCGCGGCGGCGCACTCAACCTAGGAACACAGAAGGTCGGAACACGCTTCCCGTCTGCGGGAAGGTCCGATTTCAGACACCGATTCAGACACAGCTGAAGGTGCTACACATGCCATCCCCCGTAGCAAAAGATCCCCCGGTACCTGTATACACAGGAACAGGCCAGAAATCGTCGGCGAGCACCTCGTCGTGATCCCCCACAAGGCCTGCACCGCCTCTCCTGGAGGCGCGATAAAAACGTTACCAGAGCCGCCCGGCACCGTCACGGAAATGTGCGATAGGTCACCTGACCCAATCACATCCGGAAGGGATTAATCCAAAAGCATCCGTGGTAATGGGAACCTTAACGACCGGTTCACATTCCCGAGGTTTTGTTTTCCACCGGCCCGTTGCACCGCTCCGCGCGCAGCCGCCGCGCGTACACCGGCAGCAACCGCCCCTGGTCCACACTCACCGCACCGACCAGCCGGTCCCCGCGGTAGTGCGCCACCAACGCCGTGCCCTCGGCCGGCTCCCCCGCCTCCACGACCACCCGGTCACCACTGCCGGGCAACCCGACCGACCTGATCCGCAGCCCGAACGCCGCCGTCCAGAACGAGGGCACATGGTCATACGGCTCGGCCGCCGCCGGCCCGGCCAGCAGATTGCGCGCCGCCAGCTCCCCCTGCGCCGCCGCATTGCTCCAGTGCTCCAGCGGAACCGGCCCGTCAGCCCCCCGCACCGCATCGCACCACGCCGCGTCCCCGGCCACCACCACCCCGGGATCCGGCGCCCCCGGCGCCCCGGCACCCCGCGCGAAAAGCCGCTCGTCACAGTGGATCCGACCACCCGGCAGCGCCAGCCCCGACCCCGCCAGCCACCCGGTCGCGGGCTCCATCCCGATCGCCACCACCACACAGTCCGCGGGCAGCACACCCCCGTCGACCAGCTCCACGGCGCCGACCCGCCCGCCAGTGGCCCGAAAACCCCGCACGCCGACGCCCAGCCGCAACGCCACCCCCGCACGGCGCGCCGCCGCGGCCACCACCTCGGAGACCACCCCGCCCAGCGCCCGCAGCGGCGCGTCGGACGGCTCCACCAGCGTCACCCGCACCCCCAGCCCGCTCAACGACGACGCCAGCTCGACCCCGACGAACCCGGCCCCCACGACCACCACCTCACGGGCCCCGCCGGCCACTTCGGCCCGCAGCGCACGGACGTCCGCCAGCCCCCGCACCGTCAGCACCCCGGCCGGCACCGGCGCCCCGGGCCAGGACCTGGCCTTGGCGCCGGGCGCCAGCACCAGCCCGTCGTACGGCAGCGCCCTGCCGTCGGCCAGCCGGACCCGCCGCCGCTCCCGGTCCAGTCCCACCGCCGCGGTCCCCCGGATCCAGCGGGCGCCGAAGTCCTCGGCGCCCGCCAGCCGGATATCGGCCTCCGTCAGCGTCCCGGACACCAGCTGCTTGGTCAGCGGCGGCCGGTCGTAGGGCAGTTCCCGCTCGTCCGACACCAGGGTCAGCCGGCCGGCGAACCCCTGCGCCCGCAGCGACTCGCCGGCCCGCACACCCGCCAGGCCGGCCCCCACCACGACCACCTCGCGCAAGGTCAGGCCCCTTCGACCGAGATGGCCCGCACCGGACACGCCCGCGCCGCCGCGGCCACCCTGCCGGCCAGCTCAGGAGCCGGGTCCGGCGCGACCACCAGCCGCTCGTCGTCGTCCAGCGCGAACACCTCGGGCGCCACCAGCGCACACTGCCCGAGCCCGTCGCACAGCCCGTGATCCACAGTGATCTTCACCTTGCCCACTCCCCCACTCCTCAGCGCGCGTAGCGCAGCGGCAGCTCGACCAGGCCCCGGATCGCATCCGACGGCAGCCACCGCACCTCCTCGGCCGGCACCGCCAGTTCCAGCGTGCCGAACCGCCGCAGAATCTCGGTGAGCGCGATCGTCGCCTCCTGGCGGGCGAGGCGCTGCCCCAGGCAGAAGTGCGCCCCCATCCCGAACGCCACATGCTGTGCGGTCGCCCGGTGGATGTCGAACGCATGCGGATCGGCCCGCACCTCGGGATCGCGGTTGGCCGCGTTCAGCAGAAAGCGGACCAGCTCCCCCGCACGGATCGTCACGCCCCCGGCCTCGATGTCCTCGCGCGCCACCCGGTTGACCGTGGTCATCGCCGATCCCCGAAAGCGCAGCGCCTCCTCCACCGCCGCGCCCACCAGCGACGGATCGCGGCGCAGCGCGGCCAGCTGCCCGGGATGGGCCAGCAGATCGTGCAGCGCGTTCGCCAGCAGATTCGTGACCGTGTCATGCCCGGCGATCAGCAACACCGCGGCGAACGACGACAGTTCCTCGTCGCTCAGCGCGCCGCCGTCCTCGAACCGGGCGGCGATCAGCTCGCTGAGCAGGTCCTCGGTGGGCCGCTCCCGCTTGGCGCCGATCAGCCCGATGCAGTAGCCGAACAGCTCCACCGCCGCCGACTGCATCGCCTCCGCGGACGGCGCCGCGGAGATGTCCATCGCCCACTGGCGGAACGGCTCCCGGTCCTCGGCCGGCACCCCCAGCAGCTCGCAGATCACCTCCAGCGACATCGGATAGGTGAACTCCTCGATGAAGTCCGCCGTACCGCGATCCCCCAGCTTGTCCAGCAGCTGCCGGGTGATCTCCTCGATACGCGGCTCCAGCTGCCGCACCGCCCGCGAGGCGAAGGCCGCACTCACCAGCCGCCGGTTCCGGGCGTGCCCGGGGTCGTCCTGCTCCAGGAGCATCACGGCCATCCCCGGGACCAGCGCCCCGTGCGGGGCGTGCGCGTGCACGTCGTTGGACAGCCGCGGATCGCCGAGCAGCTCCCGCGTCAGCCCCGCCCCCAGCACCGTCCAGGTCTCCTGCCCGTTCAGCTGCCGCGTACGGATGATGCCCTGGCTCCCGGCGAGCCGGTCCAGCTCCTGCTCCAGTCCGGCCGTCGAAGCGAGCTCGGCCAGATCCACTACCTCGGTCATGTACAGATCCCCCCTAGATGACCCCGGGCCCTTCAGTCCCGGAGCAACTGCACTGCGAAGTACGCCAGTTGTGCATCCATCGCGGCCGACCGGCTGCCGGCGATACCCGACCGCATCAGCGCCGCCCCCTCCACCAGCGCCACGAACGTCTCGGCCCGGGCCCGGCAGAGCTCACCGGACCAGTCCGGCCGCCCCTGCTGGACGAACGCCTCCACATGGGCGACGTACTTGCCGTAGAACTCCCGCACCACCGCGGCGATCTCCTCGTCCCGCGCCGCCAGCGCCCACACCTCGACGTAGAGGCGGACCAGCTGCGGATCCTCCTGCTCGGCGAGGACCACGGCCACCACCTCGTCGGGGTTCGCCGGGCCCGCCGGGCTCTCAAGGGCCGACGGGTCGTCGCGCACCACCCGCAGCCCCGTCGTCTCGGCCAGCCGCTCCAGCGAACGCTCCAGCGCCCGCTCCAGCACCGCCTTGATCAGCTCGGCCCTGGTCGGGAAGTAGTGCTGCAGATGCCCGACCCGCACCCCGGCCTCACCGGCGATGGCCCGCAGCGAGGCATCCGCCCCCTTGGCCACCAGCACCGCCTCGGCCGCGTCCAGCAGGCTCGTCCGGCGGATGCTGCCCTGCCGGGTCAGCGTCGAGCCCTTCCCGGCGCCGCCCGGCCCCTTCTCCTCCGTCATGACACCTCGACCTTCACGCCCGCCTTCTCCAGCGCGGCGACGACGTCCTGCGGCACCGGCGTCATCTCGGGGAAGGCCACCCCCTGCGGCGCGGCGGCACCGTCCTCACCCAGCACCCGGCGCAGCCCCAACAGCCCGCCCAGCGCGGTGAGATGCGCCTGCCCGGCCGGATCGGTGAGCGTCGCCGTACGCCGCTGACCGCCCCGCCCCCGCACATCGATCCGCAGCAGCGCGCTGCCGCCCTCGCCCGGCGAGTACAGCATCGACCGACGCGTCGACTCGAAGCGGTCCCCGCGCCCCCACCGGAAGAACCCGGTCTTCTTGAGCGCCAGCAGGGTGGACGTCGAGGAGTTGGCGCTGAACCCGATCCGGGTGAGGGCCGTGTCCACACCGAGCACCAGCGGCAACGTGAACTGCTCCGGCGTGTCGATCCGCGCGACCTTGGTCCGGTGCCCGCCGATGTCCACATACCCGGCACCGCTCAGCGGCATGATCATCCGTCGCCGGCCGCCCTCGGTCACCTCGTAGTCCAGGCCCAGCCGGTCCATGAACTCCACCGAGTCGGTGCCCGCACGGTCCTTGAGGTCGTAGCGGATGGCGATCTCCACCGCCGACGCCCCGCCGACCTCCGCCGCCAGCGCCGCGGCGACCAGCCCGGTCACCCCGCCCATCCAACTGGACGACAGCAGCACCGGAGCCCGCACCGACTCCACCGCCGCCACCGCGGTGGCCCGCTGCAGCCGCGCCGTCCAGCGAGTGATGTCCACGTACGGGACACCGCCCCGGATCGCGGCCAGCAGCACCCGGTCCTCGGGGTCGTTCACCGTACTGATCACGGCCCGCACCTTGGCCGCAAAGGGCTCCGGATCGCTCAGATCCCAGCGCCGCACCTCCGCACCGACCTCATCGGCCAGCGCCCGTCCACGCTCCGGGGTACGCCCCGTGAGCAACAGCGGCCACGAGGGAGCCGCGAGCCGCGCCAGATCCCCGCCGACGGTGCCGTAGCCGCCGACCACCAGGACCGGCCCTGTCACATCAAGCTGGATGTCATCGTCCACACGGACGAGACTAGGTCACGCGACCTAGAAAGACAACGACGACTTTCCCGCGGCCCGACCGGCCGCTGGCACGCCGGCCACGGCATCCCCATCACCGCGGTGGCCCTGCCACCCCCGCACCCCTGACACCTCCGGTCCCGAAAACGGAAAGGCCGGAAAACGCAAAAAAGCCTCGTTCCCCGAGTCGAAACTCGGGGAACGAGGCTATTTCAAAATTTGTTCGGCGGCGTCCTACTCTCCCACAGGGTCCCCCCTGCAGTACCATCGGCGCTGAAAGGCTTAGCTTCCGGGTTCGAAATGTAACCGGGCGTTTCCCTAACGCTATGACCACCGAAACACTATGAAGTTAACCAACCCGGCACAAACACAGGTCGTTACTTCAGAACCTACACAGTGGACGCGAGCAACTGAGGACAAGCCCTCGGCCTATTAGTACCAGTCAACTCCACACCTTACGGCGCTTCCATATCTGGCCTATCAACC
>NZ_JBVIRA010000006.1:204592-310011 GCF_055576575.1 Streptomyces sp. NPDC033270 | reverse complement strand
ATCCTCATAACCCCCACACCCCCCCCCCCCCCCCCCCACCCACCCCCCCCCCCCCCCCCCCCCTCCTTCCCCCCCCCCCCCCCCCCCCCCCCCCCCCCCCCCCCCCCCCCCCCCCCCCCCCCCCCCCCCCCCCCCCCCCCCCCCCCCCCCCGGCCCGCGGCTAAGGCCGGGGCTCGTTTCCGTTACCTGCGGATGATGTTGTTGCAGCCCTGGTGCGTGCCCATCCTGGTGGACTGCGTGCCCGAGCTGCCCTCGCCGCCGCCCGCGTTGGCCAACAGGCCGTTGAGGATGCCCACGTTGCCGAGCACGTCGACGTTCGCCTCGTGCGTCCTGCAGGAGGTGTGCTGGCGGATCTCGACCTTGTGGCTGTGCGCCTTGCGGCGGTGGTGGTCGCCGCCCCACTGCTGCGGGCTGACGACCTGACGGACCGTCTGCTGCTGAGGGGCCTCGACGTGGGTCACCTGGGTGCGGCGGGGGGTGCCGCCGCCGCCCGCGCCGCCGGCGTAGGCGGTGCCGGCGCCGACGAGGCCGACGCTGGCGAGGACGACAGTCACGACGGCAGCCTTGCGAAGCATTTGCATATCATCTCCGGTAGATCGAATGAATTCGGTCGGTAATCGATCGAATCCATACAGTTACTGAAGGCTAATGCGAAATACCACGGAGCCGCTGAGTGACGCGCCGTATCCCCTGACCGCCGGGATCCGGTGCCGCACCCGCTCGTCTCCCTCTACCAGGTGACCGGGAGCTCGTGCAGGCCGAAGATGGCCGCGTCGTTCTTCAGCGGGAGGGCCTCGACCGGGCCGGCCGGGCGGAGTTCGGGGATGCGGCGGAGCAGGGTGTCGTAGACGATCTCCAGTTCCATACGGGCGAGGCTCTGTCCGAGGCACTGGTGCGGGCCGTGGCCGAAGGCGAGGTGCTGGCGTGCGCCGCGGTCGACGTCCAGCTTCCCGGGGTTCTCGTAGACGTCCGGGTCGTGGTTGGCCGAGCCGCCCAGCGCGAAGACGCCTTCGCCGGTGCGGATGGTCTGCCCGCCGATCTCGACGTCCTCCTTGGCCACGCGGGTGGTGATGATGTCGGTGATGGTGAAGTAGCGCAGCAGTTCCTCGACGACCTGCGGCGTGCTGCCGGGGTCGCCGGTGATGCGCGCCCGCAGCTCGGGCGTCTCCATCAGGGCGAGCATGCCCAGCGAGATCATGTTCCCGGTCGTGTCGTGCCCGGCGGTCAGCAGCAGGAACGCCAGGTCGACGAGTGCGTCGTGGTCGTAGGCGGCGTCCTTGCGGCCCTTGGCGATCTGACGGCTGAGCAGGTCCTCCCCCGCGACCTTCTCCTTGGTCGTCACGAGTTCGTCCAGGTATGCCTGCAGGTCGAAGAACGCCTGCTGCCGGGTCAGCGGCGGCAGGGCCATGCTGAGCATGCGCGAGGTGCGGTCCTCGAAGAAGTCGCGGTCGTCGACGGACACACCGAGCAGCTCGCAGATGACCAGGGACGGCACCGGGAAGGACATCGCCTTCACCAGGTCGGCCGGGTTGGGGCCGGCGAGCATCGCGTCGACGCACTCGTCGACGATCTCCTGGATGCGCGGCCGCAGGGCCTCCATCCGGCGGAAGGTGAACTCGCCGACCACGGCGCGCCGCGCCCGGGTGTGCTCGGGCGCGTCCATGCCCGCCAGGGACAGCGTGGAGTCCTTGTCGCTCCGTGCCATCTCGACCAGCATCGGGAAGTTCGGATCGGCGCGATCGGAGCTCAGGCGCGGGTCGAGCAGCGCCTTGCGCACATCGTCGTAGCGGGTCAGGATCCACGCCGGCTGGCCGGTCGGCAGCACCACCTTCGACACGGGCCCGGTCTCGCGGAGGCCGTGGTACTCGGCGGGCAGCCGGTAGGGGCAGGTGCGGGGGAAGGGGAAGGCGGGCGGGGCGCCGCCGTCGGTCGGTTCGGTCACGGGATGTCGCTCCTGGTGGGTGGTGGGTGCGCGGTGGCGCCGGAGGCGCGTGGCGTCGTCGCCCGGCGGCCGGGACGGCGCTCCTGCGGCGCCACCGCGTGCGAACGTCCCCGGTCAGAGGGGCTTGCGGGCGGTCAGCAGCACGGACCCGAACTCGTCGACGTCGATCATGGAGGCGGGGCTGAACTTCTCCTCCGCCTCGTCGTCGAAGACGGTCTGCATCTCCTGGGAGCCCCGGCTCATCTGCTCGAAGGTCTGGCGCACGCTCTGCTCGGTGATGTCGAGCAGCTCGACGAAGCGGAGGCCCGCGTCGCGCAGCATGGGCACGTAGTCCTCCGGCCGGGCCAGCGTCATGATGAAGTCGCGGAGCAGCCGGTCCACGGCGGGCTGCTTCTGCGCGGGGATGGGGCCGCGCTCGAAGAAGTCGGTGAGGACCAGGCGGCCGCCGGGGCGCAGGACGCGGCGGATCTCGCCGAGGACCCGTCCGCGGTCGGGCATGTGGAAGATCGACTCGATGGCGACGGCGGCGTCGAAGGAGTCGTCGGGGAAGGGCAGTTCCATGGCGTCGGCGTGCCGGAACTCCACCCGGTCGCCCAGGCCGGCGCCCTCGGCGAGGGCGGTGGCGCGGGCGATCTGGTCCTTGCTGATCGCGATGCCCGTGACATGGGCCCCGGTGCGCCGGGCGATCCGCATGGCCGGCTGGCCGACTCCGCAGCCGATGTCCAGGACCCGCTGGCCCTCGACGATCCGCAGACGGTCGGTCATCTCGTCGGTGAGCCGGTCGGCCGCCTCCAGCAGCGGGGTGTCGTGGTCGTCGACGTCCCAGTAGCCGAGGTGGAGGCTGCCGCCGACCGCCGCGGTGTCCAGTGCGGTGAGGCGGTCGTAGAGGCGTCCGACCTCTTCGGGGACGGGGGTGGCCGTGAGGGTGGAGTCGGCCGGGGACGTGGGCGTGGACGTGCTGGACATGAGAGTTCTCCGATTTCTTTCTGGTGAATCAGAAGGTGGTGCCTGCACGGCGGGTGCGTGGGTCCGGTCGGCCGGAAAGCGCCGACTCGCCGCAGGCCGAACGACCGGGAAAGGAAAGGCCGGTGGGGAAGTCCGTGCGCAGGGCGTGGAGTTCGCCGTCTGCTCGCCATCTGCGTGGCGTATGCGCCTGGAGTTCACGATACCGACCGGAAGGCATTTGCGGAACATGTGCCCGGGAGTTTCCGGGGCGTTGGGGAAATTCGGGGAGTTCACCGCTTTCCGCTGTGCGGCGCGGCGGCTTCATTCGGCGATTCTCACGAGCATTTTCCCGGTGTGGGCGCCGCGCAGCATGTCGAGAAACGCGGTGGGCGCGTTCTGTAGACCTTCGACGACGGTCTCCCGGTAGGAGATCCTCCCGGAGGTCAGCCAGCCGCCCATGCGGGCGGTGAACTCCTCGCCGAGGTCGCCGTGGCCCCAGACGAGGAAGCCGCGCAGGGTGATGCCCTTGGCGATGGCCTGCGTCAGGTTCCGTGGACCGGCCGGGCCGTTCTTGCCGTGGGCCTGCGACATGCTGCCGCAGAGGGCGAACCGCGCGCCCAGCCTGGCCACCATCAGGGCCGCGTCCAGATGGTCGCCGCCCACGTTGTCGAAGTAGACGTCGATGCCCGCCGGTGCGGCCTTCGCCAGCTGTTCGAGGACCGGTCCGTCCTTGTAGTCGAACGCCGCGTCGAAGCCCAGCTCCTCGGTCAGATAGGCGACCTTCTCGGCGCTCCCCGCCGATCCGATCACCCGCTTCGCGCCGCAGATCCGGGCGATCTGCCCGACGAGGGAGCCCACCGCGCCCGCGGCCCCGGAGACGAACACGGTGTCGCCGGCACGGAATTCGGCGGCCTTGAGCAGCCCCGTGTAGGCGGCGTGGCCGGGCATGCCGAGCACGCCGAGGTACGCGCCGGGCGGCGCGAGCGCCGGGTCGATGCGGACCACTCCGGCGGCGCCCACGACGGCGTACTCCCGCCAGCCGAGGCCGTGCAGGACCAGGTCGCCGACGGCCAGCCGCGGTGACTTCGAGACGACGACCTCGCCGACGGCGCCCCCGTCGAGCGCCTTGCCGACGATGTACGGCGGAACGTAGGACCTGGTGTTGTTCATCCGCCCGCGCATATACGGGTCGACGCTCATCACCAGGTTGCGGATCAGCACCTGGCCGGTCCTGACGGCGGGCAGCTCCGCCCGCACGACCGAGAAGTCCGCGGCGGTCGGCCGCCCCTCGGGGCGGGCGGCGAGCCGGACTTCGGTGCCCGTGGACGGAACGGTCATCACGCTCTCCTCGACTGCGGTGGGGTGTCCGTCACGCACGGGGCACTCCGAGGGTGTGGCGCCAGTGGCGGCATGCGGTGGCGATGTGTGCGGCGGCGCCGTCGAGCAGCAGCAGGCCGATCCGGTCGACGTGGCGGTGCCGCCATGAGGCGAGTTCGGTGCCTTCGACCCACTGGTTGAAGGCGCCCAGCGCCGGTCCGGTCTGGATCTGGTAGTTCACTTTTCCCGAACCGTCGCCGTTCATCGCCAGGCGCGTGGAGTGGAAGAAGTACCAGCGAAACACCAGGGCCATTTTCTGTTTGGGTTCCGCGTCGGCCCGGTCGATTTCGGTGTCGCGTCCCTGCGACCGGAGATAGTCGCATACCTCGTCCCAGACCTCTTCGACGCTCTTTCCGAAATAGGTCCGCTCCAGCAAGGAGCGGGTCTTGTCCGGTATTTCGTCGAGGCCGTCGTAGTGGGAGTACAGGGAGAACAGTTTGTTGGCCCGGGTGGGAAAGAAGACGCCCTTGCGGAGCACCTGTACCTTGGCGCCGAACTCGAACATGTCGCCTGCGGGGGCATAACCGGTGTCGGCGATGCCGGCGTCCTGCAGCATGTCCTTGACCTCGGTGCTCATGCCGGATTCCACCGTGCACTGGTTGATGGATCCGGTGAGTACGTAGTCGGCGCCCAGCATGAAGGCCGCCGCGAGCGCCGCGGGGGTGCCCAGGCCGCCGGCGAGGCCCAGGCAGATCGGCTCGTGGTAGCCGTACCGGTCCTGGGCCCGCTGCCGGAGCCCCAGCATGGCGGGCATCAGCACCGTGGCGACTCCGCCGTCCGTGTGCCCGCCGGAGTCCGCCTCGACCGTGATGTCGTGGCTCATCGGCACCGTCCGGGCGAGCCGTACCTGTTCGTCGGTGAGGGCGTTCTCCCGGCGGAGCCTGTCCAGGACGGGTTCGGGGGCGGGTGCCATGAACTGCTCGGCGACCTCCGGCCGGGAGACCTTGGCCATGATGCGGTGGTCGCACACGGTGCGGCCGTCGGCACCGCGGCGCAGTCCGCGCGCCCGGTAGAGGACGAGCGCGGGGGTCATCTGCAGGAAGGCCGACGCCTCGATGACGGGGACCCCTTGGCGCATCAGCAGGTCGACCAGTGCGCGCTCGGCCGCGGGGTCGTCGTGGTCGGCCAGGACGTTGACGCCGTAGGGCTGCCCGTCGGCCAGGCCGTGCTGGACCTCCTTCACCCGCTGCTCGACCTCCGGGAGCGGCAGGCCACCGGTGCCCAGGAAGCCGAGCATGCGGTTCCGGCCGAGCCTGACGACCATCTCGGCCGAGGCGATGCCCCGGTACATGCCGCCCACTGCGTAGGCGTGGCGCACGCCCATCCTCCGGCGGAACACGGGGCTGCCGAGCGCGGCGGCGGGTGTGCCGGGCCGGGCGCCCCGTGGGTCGGCCGCCGTACCGAGTGGGGCGGCCGGCTCTTCGCGTGGGGCGGCCGGCGCCTCGGGGTGGGCGGCCGGACGCGGGGCGGAGCGGATCTGGTCGACCAGCTTGCCCAGTACCCGGCCGCCGAGCTCGACGACGTCGGTGACGCCCTGGTCGAGGAGGTGGTGCACGCTCTCGGTCCAGCGCACCGGCCGCACGATCTGGTCGACGAGCGTGTGCGCGGTCCGGCCGGGGACGTACGGGCGCGCCGTGGCGTTGGCGATCACCGGCGTCGCCGGGTCCCCGAGGGCGAACCCGTCGACGAAGCGGGCGAAGTCCTGCTGCGCCCGGCGCATCAGCGGCGAGTGGAACGCGCCGGAGACGTTCAGTCGCACACAGCGGACGTCGCGCGCGTCGAGGTGGGCCACCAGCGCGTCGACGGTCGCGGTGTCGCCGGACACGACCTTCTGCTGCGGTGCGTTGTCGTTGGCGACGGTCAGCCGGCCCGCGAAGCCGCCCTCGTCGAGGAGTTCGCCCAGCGCTGCCGCGTCGAGCCCGACCACGGCCGCCATGCCGCCGCCCCGCGCCTGGGCCATCAGCGCGCCGCGCCGCTGGACCAGGCGCAGTCCGGTCGCGAAGTCGAAGGCGCCGGCGGCGTGCAGGGCGCAGTACTCCCCCAGGCTGTGCCCGGCGAGGAAGTCCGGCTCGCCGCCGGTGCGCTCGCGCCACTGCCGGTGGGCGAGCGCGCCGACCACGAACAGCGCGGGCTGGGTGTACTCGGTGCGGCCCAGTTGCCGGTGCGGATCGTCCAGGCACAGCGTGCGCAGGGAGTAGCCGAGGATCTCGGATGCCTCGTCGGCGAGCTCGGGATACGCGTCGAACAACTCGCGCCCCATGCCGCGCCGCTGGGCGCCCTGGCCGGGAAAGACCAGTGCCTTCATGTCAGCGGCCTCCCTGCGCGTCGGTCGCCGGGGCGGCGACGTCCTCGGCGGCGTAGAGCCGGTCGCCGAGGCGCATCAGCTTGTCGAGCGACTGCGGGGCCGTCATGACCTCGGCGTGCATCGAGGTGTCGACGTCGATGGTGAAGAAGTCGTCGATCTGGTCGGCCCACTCCTGCCAGTACGCGATGCCGTCCACGGTGGGCAGGTCGGGGTTCGGGAAGAGCACCATGTGCTCCTCGAAGGCGCCGAAGAACTTGCCGCCCCGGTTGCGCAGGTAGTAGCAGCGCAGTCCGTCGCGGCGCGGCAGCGGGTCCACCGTGTACTTCTCGTCCTGTGTCGCCGCGAAGTAGCGGGACAGCTGACGGACGCGGGAGCGCAGCTGCGCCTCGGTCTTGCTGACGCCGCGGTCGAGGGCGGCGGCGATCAGGGAGTCGAGGAACGCCTTGGTGTCCAGGGTGGTGTCGACCTCGTCGCGGCGCAGGATGGGGCTGGCGCCGCCGTGCGAGTCGAAGCGGTTGTTGCCGAGGATCAGGTTGACGGCGCGGAAGTCGCTCACCTTGGTGACCACGTCGGCGTCGAAGTTCCCGCCGACGATGAGGGCGTTGGCCTTGTTGGTGGCGGCCGCGTCCAGCGTGTCCAGCATGACCAGCGTGCGCACGTCGGCGCCCTTCAGCTGGAGCTGGCGCACGGTCTCGTACGCGAACAGGCCGCCCAGGGAGAACCCGCCGATGTCGTAGGGGCCTTCCGGCTGTACGGCGAGGATGAGCGAGGCGTAGTGCTCGGCCATGGCGTACTGGCCGGTGAGGATGTCGGTGGAGTCGATCCAGCCCTTGGGCTGGATGCCGTAGAAGGGGCGCGGGCAGCGTGCGGCCAGCGGAGCGTAGGACTCCACGCCGCCGTTGCCGTGGTGGATCCAGAACACCGGCCGGCCGGAGGTGACTCCGTTCATGCGGACCAGTTCGGGGAAGTCGCCCGGCGAGGCGGGCTCCGCGCGCCGTGCCGGGGCCTGGGCCGGGGCGGCGGCCGCCGGGGCCGGCTCGGCCGAAGTCACCGCGGCGGGCTCCGGGGCGGGCGTGCCGGTGTCCGCGGCGGCCGCCGTGCCGGTGATCGCGTCGACGACCTCCTGCAGCGTTTGGCAGCCGGCGATGACGTCGAGGGTGAGGGAGGCGTCGAGGTGCGTCTGCGCCTGGGTGAGGAACTGCATCATGAAGATGGAGTCGAAGCCGTAGTCGCCCAGGGACCGGTCCCACCGCAGGGTCGCCACGTCGACCTCCAGCAGCGTCGCCATGAGGTCCGCGACGACGTCTCCCACGGCCTGCGGCTCGGCCGGCTCGGCCGGCTCGGTGGGCTCGGCGGCCGGTGCGCCGGCGGGCGTCGCCTCGACGGACGGCGTCGGCGCGGCGGCCGGCGCGGGTTCGGCAGTGGTCTGCGGCTCGGGGTGCGCCGGCAGGAAGCGCTCCCGCATCCGGGCGTGGTCGCCGTCGAGGGCGATGGCGCTGGGCAGGCCGGCCGCCCAGACGCGGTCCAGGGCCTCGACGCCCACGGCTGCCCGCATCGGCCGCATGCCCACGGCCTGAAGGAGGTCGACGGTCGACGGGTCGGCGCCCATGCCGCCCTTCTCCCACAGCGGCCAGTTCACCATCAGGGTGCGGCCCGACCGGCTGCCCCGGTCCACCAGCAGGGCGCGGTGGGCGGCGTATCGGTCCATGAAGGCGTTGGCGGCGGCGTAGTCGGCCTGTCCGACGTTGCCGAAGGCGGCCATGGAGGAGAAGCCGATGAAGCAGTCGAGCGGGACGGCGGCGGTCGCCTCGTCGAGGTGGTACAGCCCGGCCACCTTGGCCGCGAACACCGCGCGGAGGTCGTCCGCGGTCTTCCTGGCCACGAAGCCGTCGCGCAGCACTCCGGCGGCGTGCACGATGCCGTGCAGCGCGCCGTACTCGGCCTGGACCTCGCGTACGGCCCGGGTCACGGCGGCGCGGTCGGCGACGTCGAGCACCCGGTAGTCGGCGCGGGCGCCCAGGGCGCGCAGGGTGGTGAGCAGTTCCCGCTGTGCCGGGCCGGCCGGGCCGCGGCCGCACAGGACCAGGGCGGGCGACGCGACGCGCCGGGCGATGTCCTCGGCGAACAGCGCGCCGAGCCCTCCGGCGCCGCCGGTCAGCAGGTAGACGCCGCCGTCGCGCCAGGGCAGTTCGGGGGCGGCCGGTGCCACTTCGCGCCACTGGGACACCTGCCGGCGTCCGGCGCGGTAGCGCACGGCCTCCTCGACCGGGTCGGCGCCGTCGCCCCGCAGCCGTCCGGCCAGCTCCTCCGGGGCGTCGCCGTCACCGTCCAGTTCGATCCACTGCGTCAGCAGCTTGGGGTGCTCCATGCGGGCCGTGCGGAGCATGCCGCTCAGCCCGCCCAGCCAGGGCGCGTGCGCGGGGGTGACGACCTGGATGAGGCGCGGCGCACGGGCGGCCCGCTGCGCCGTGTCGCGCAGCAGCGCCAGCAACCGCTCGGCGTACTCGGTGTAGCGGGCGGGCGTCTCGCCGCGGGCCTGCCAGGTTTCGCAGGTGGCGCCGCCCAGCGCCGCGGCGAGCGCGGTGGCGTCCGGCTTCGGGAGTTCGCACAGGACGACGTGCCGCTCGACGTCGTCGCCGTGGTGCCGCGGTGCCGCCCTGTCGCGCCAGTCCGCCTGGATCAGCAGGGCGGGCTCGGTGGCCGGCTCGGCGGCGCGGGGCGCCGGGCCCGGCTTCCTCCGTGTGCTGAAGCCCAGCAACCGTACGCAGACGTTGCCCCGGGTGTCGCACAGGTCGATGTCCAGGCGGCGTACGCCGGAGTCGCGGCGGTCGTCCGCGGCCCGGCCGACCAGCGCCCAGCCCTCGACCGGGGTGGGGGCCAGGACCTGCACCTCGCGCACGGTGAACGGCAGCGCCGTCCCCTCCGGGGCGTCGCCGTGCTCGCCGAGCGACAGTCCCAGGGTCGCCTGCAGGGCGGCGTCGAGCATGCCCGGGTTGAGCGTCGAGGAGGCGGCCGCCTCCTCGGGGAGGAGCAGGCGCGCGAGGGCGGTGTCCGCGCCGTGGTACAGCTCCTGCACGCCCCGGAACGCGCGGCCGTACTCCAGGCCCATGCGTGCGAACAGCGCGTAGCACTCGGTGCCTTCGCGCCGGGAGGGGAGGCTCGCGCGCAGTGCGTCGATGTCGTGGGTGTGGTCGGCGGCGAGGAGGGCGGGGTCGGTGTGTGCGGTGCCGGTCGCGTGCAGGACACGGTCGCCGTCGCCCTGGGCGTACACCTCGAACGCCCCGCCGGCCGGGTCCACTTCGACGGTGAGGGTGCGCGGCGCCGTCACCTCCAGGGGGCGCAGCCAGGTGACGTCGCGCAGGCGCACGCCCGTGGCGGTGCCGTGGTCCGCGGCCCGGACCAGCGCGTCGCGGACGAACTCCAGGTAGGCGGCGCCGGGCAGGACGGGCGTGTCCGCCACGCGGTGGTCGCGCAGGTAGAACTCGTGCCCGCTCAGTTCGCTGCGGTAGGGCGCCGGTGGTGCGGCCGGCGCCGCGGCCACCGGTGCCGGGGGCCGCGGTGTGCTCGGCGTGGCGCGCTTGGCGTCGGCGATCCAGTAGCGCTGCAGCTGGAAGGGGTAGGCGGGCAGCGGGATGCGCCGCATCGGCCGGCCGGCGTACAGGCGTTGCCAGTCCAGGTCGAAGCCGGTGACCCAGAGTTTGAGCAGGCGTCCGAGCTTGCCCTTGGCTATCCAGCTGTCGAGGGCGAGGGCGATGTCGTCGTCGCCGGCGAGCTCGTTCCACGGTCCCTGGCGCTGGGCCCGGCCGGTGTGCAGGCCCTGTGCGGTGCCGCGGTCGAGGAAGCCGCCCAGCCGCTCGCGCAGGTCGGCGAGCGAGGGGGTCAGGAAGGCGAGGCGCTCGTCCATCGCGACCCGGCCCACCTGCAGCGTGTAGGCGAGGTCCGGCAGGTCGGGTTCGCCGAGCCGGCCCGCGTCGATCCAGTCGGCCAGCTGCCGGGCCCTGGCACGCAGCGTCTCGGGCTCCGGGGCGGACAGGACGACGGCCACGGGGTCCGGCGTGCTCACCGGCGGCGCGGGGCGCGGCACGTACTCCTCGAGGACGACATGGGCGTTGACGCCGCCGAAGCCGAAGGAGCTGACGCCGGCCCGGCGCGGCAGCTCACGGCCCTCCGCGTCACGCAGGGACGGCCAGGGCTGCTGCTCGCGCACCAGGTGGAACGGGCTGCCGTCGAGGTCGATGTACGGGTTGACGGTGTCGCAGTGCAGGCTCTTGGCAAGGGTGCGGTGCCGCATCTGCAGCAGCACCTTGATCACGCCGGCGACACCCGCGGCGAGTTCGAGATGACCGATGTTGGTCTTCACCGAGCCGACACCGCAGTGGGCGTCCTCGACCACCGCGCCGCGCTCCTCGTACATCTCGCGGAAGGCCGCCTTCAGCCCGTTGATCTCGATCGGATCGCCGAGCTTGGTGCCGGTGCCGTGGGCCTCGATGTAGCCCACGGTCCGCGGGTCGATCCCGGCGGCGCGGTAGGCGCGCCGGATCAGTGCGGCCTGGGCCTTGGGGTTGGGCGCGGTCAGGGAGTTGGAGCGGCCGCCGTGGTTCTCGGCCGTCGAGCGGATCAGGCCGTGGATGTGGTCGCCGTCGCGCTCGGCCGCCGACAGGCGCTTGAGCACCAGCATGCCCACGCCCTCACCCCGCGCATAGCCGTCGGCCTGGTCGGAGAAGGTCTTGCAGCGGCCCTCGGGGCTCAGCATCCCGGACTTGCCGAAGCTGATGTGGCCGTCGGGGATCACCATGGTGTTGATGCCGCCGACGACGGCCATGTCGCACTCGCCCCGTTCGAGAGAAACGACGCCGCGGTGCATGGCGACCAGGGAACTCGAACAGGCGGTCTCGATCGGCTCGCTCGGTCCGTGCACGTCCAGGAAGTAGCTCATCCGGTTCGGGCCGACGGAGGGCACGCTGCCCGTGGGCGTGACGCTGTCGCCCCGGCCGCTGCTGCGGTCGGAGAGCAGGCCGTAGCCGGTGTCGCCGGTGCCGACGAACAGGCCGAGGCTGCTCCCGGCCAGGGCGTCGGCGGCGTAGCCGGCGTCCTCCAGCGCCTTCCACACGTAGAGCATCAGCAGGCGCTGCTGGGGGTCCATGTGGACGGCGTCCCTCGGGGCGATGCCGAAGAACAGCGGATCGAAGTCGGCGACGCCGTCCATGAAGCCGCCCCACTTGACGTTGGTGCGGCCCGGCTCCTGCAAGGGGTCGCCGAACAGGGCGCGCCAGTCCCACCGGTCGGCGGGGACTTCGGCGATGCAGTCGCGGCCGTCGCGCAGGTTCCGCCAGAAGGCGTCGAGGTCCTCGGCCTGGGGGAACCGGCCGCTCATGCCGACGACCGCGATCGGGTCGCCCGGCCGGTCGGCGGGCGCGGGGGCTGCGGCGGCTACGGCCCGTGCGGGGAGGGCCGCGGCCGGCACGGGCGGGCCGGCGGGCTCCACGGCGGCGGGCTCCGCGGCCGGCGGCTCCGCGGCGGCGGGCTCCGCGGCGGCGCCGGGCGGCCGCAGCCCCAGGCGGGCGGCGAGCGCCGGGCCGTACGCGTCGGCCAGGTGGGCGCCGAAGGCCTGGATCGTGGCGTGCTCGAACAGCACGGTGGGCACCAGCTCCAGGCCCAGGGCGTCGTTGACCATGTTCACCAGCTGGGTGATGACGAGGGAGTCGAGCCCGTACTCGCTGAGGTCGACATGCACGTCCAGGTCGTCGGGGGTTACCTTCAGCAGCTCGCAGACCTTCTCCACCACGACGGCGCAGACCCGCTCCGTCAGGGCCTCGGTGTCGGCGGCCTCGGCGGGCCGGGCGGCCGGCGTCGGTGCCTGCTGCTGCGCCTGCTTCCAGTCGCGGATCAGGCGGAGCGCTTCGTCCTGTCCCACCTGTCCCTCGCGTATGAGCCGGTGCAGGTCGTCCAGGGATGCGATGCGGGTGGTGCTCATGCCAGGCTCCTCTTGAATTCGTCCGCGCTCATCTCGCGCCGACCAATGGCTTCGATCAGGTCCAGCAGGTGGGCGTCGTCGGACCCGGACGGCGGCTCGGGTGCCGGTTCGGCGAGCCGGGCGGGCCCGTCGTCACCGGTGGGCTCGCCGCCGCCGAGCGTGCGGACGCTGAAGCCGCGCAGGCGTACGCACACCTCGCCGTCGTCGTCGCACAGGTCGAGGTCGAGGCGGCGCACCGCGCCCACGTGGTCGTCCGCGGCGAACCGGACGACCACCCAGCCGGTGTCCGGGACCGCCCTGGGCACCTCCAGCTCGGCCAGGGCGAACGGCAGTGCCGTGCGCGGCGTGCCGGGGTCGTCGACGAAGAGGCCGACCGTGGCCTGCAGGGCGGCGTCGAGCATGGCCGGGTTGAGTACGTGGCCGCTCTCGCGGGACGCGGCGGCGGGCAGCCGCAGCCGCGCCACCGCCTGCCGCGAGCCGGTGTACAGGCGCTCGATGCCGCGCAGTGCCGGGCCGTAGGCCATGCCGATGCCGGTGAAGCGCGCGTAGCAGGCCTCGGCGTCGAGCACGGGGCCGTCGCACCCCGCGCGCAGGGCCGCGAGGTCGAGCCGCTCGGCGGGCGCGGCGGACGCGCTGCGCAGCTGGCCGCGGCCGAAGACGACGCGTTCGCCGTCCTCGCCCAGCACGTACACCTCGTAGCCCAGTCCGCCGCCGGGGCGGGTGGTCAGCGCGGTGTGCACGTCGGTCGGCTGCTCCACGGTGAGCGGGCGCAGCCAGGAGGCCAGCTTCAGCGACCAGGCGTGGGCGTCGCCGCCGGCCGCCGAGGCCGCGGCGGCGCGCGCCATCTCCAGGTAGGCCACCGCCGGCAGCACCGGTACGGCGTCCACGGAGCCGTCGGAGGCGGCGGGCCGGCCGCCGGGCCGCCAGGTGGAGACCGTGTCCATCACCCGGGCCTGGACGCGGTGGTCGGCGAGGAAGAACTCGCGGCCGGTGAAGTGCGAGGTGTAGCGGGTCCCGTTCAGGTCCGAGGTGTTGGTGTGCACCAGCGGGTGCAGCGCCGCCGGCTGGGTGCCGTTCGCGGGGCGCGTGGTGTCGACCCAGTAGCGCCGGAGGCGGAACGGGTAGGTCGGCAGGGCGATCCGGCGCGGGCGGCGCCCGGTGTGCAGGCGGTCCCAGTCGACGGGGGCGCCGTCGGCCCAGGCCTGGAGCAGGCGGCCCCAGTCGGGCCGGACCGCGGCGGAACGGTCGTCGTGCGGGCCGAACCCGGCCGGTGCGTCCGGCAGGTCGACGCCGCGCGGGACCGTGCCGCGGAAGACGCCGGCCACGGGCTCGCCGCGCAGCCAGGACTCCAGCGCCTCCCTCAGTTCGCCGGTCGTGCCGGCCAGGCAGGCCAGGCGCTCGGTCATGGGCGTGCGTCCGGTCTGCGCGGTGTAGGCGATCGACGCCAGGTCGGTGTCGTCGTAGTCGCCGCGGCGCAGCGCGTCCACCCAGCGCTCGGCGAGTGCGCACAGCACGTCGGGGTGGCTCGCCGACAGGACCACGGGGACGGGCGCGGTGGGCGCCCGGTCCGGCTCGGCTGCCGTGCGCGGCACGTACTCCTCGAGGACGACATGGGCGTTGACGCCGCCGAAGCCGAAGGAGCTGACGCCGGCCCGGCGCGGCAGCTCACGGCCCTCCGCGTCACGCAGGGACGGCCAGGGCTGCTGCTCGCGCACCAGGTGGAACGGGCTGCCGTCGAGGTCGATATACGGGTTGACGGTGTCGCAGTGCAGGCTCTTGACGAGGGTGCGGTGCCGCATCTGCAGCAGCACCTTGATCACGCCGGCGACACCCGCGGCGAGTTCGAGATGACCGATGTTGGTCTTCACCGAGCCGACACCGCAGTGGGCCTGCTCCACCACCGCGCCCCGCTCCTCGTACATCTCGCGGAAGGCCGCCTTCAGCCCGTTGATCTCGACCGGGTCGCCGAGCTTGGTGCCGGTGCCGTGGGCCTCGATGTAGCCGACCGTCCGCGGGTCGATCCCGGCCTTGCCGTACGCCTCCTTCAGAAGGGCGGCCTGGGCCTTGGGGTTGGGCGCGGTCAGGGAGCTGCCCCGGCCGCCGTGGTTCTCGGCCGTCGAGCGGATCAGGCCGTAGACGTGGTCGCCGTCGCGCTCGGCCGCCGACAGGCGCTTGAGCACCAGCATCCCCACGCCCTCACCCCGCGCATAGCCGTCGGCACGGTCGGAGAAGGTCTTGCAGCGGCCCTCGGGGCTCAGCATCCCCGCCTTGGAGATGCTGATGTGCCCGTCGACGCTGACCATCGTGTTGACGCCGCCGGCGATGGCCAGGTCCGACTGGCCGTCGCGGAGGGCCTGGACGGCCCGGTGCAGGGCGACCAGCGCGCTCGAACAGGCCGTGTCGACGGGCTCGCTGGGGCCGTGCAGGTCCAGGAAGTAGCTCATCCGGTTCGGGCCCATCGAGGGGGCCGCGCCGGTGATGTCGTACCCCTCGATCACCGGCGAGTACCGGGTGACCAGGGTGCTGTAGCCGGTGCTGGTGGTGCCGGCGATGAGGGCCGTGTTCGTGCCCGCGAGGGCGCCCGCCGAGTATCCGGCGTCCTCCAGCGCCTTCCACACGTACAGCATCAGGAGCCGCTGCTGCGGGTCCATCAGCTCCGCTTCCTTGGGGGAGATGTCGAAGAACAGCGGGTCGAAGTCGCCTACGCCGTCCATGAAACCGCCGGACGTCACGTGGGAGGTGTTGGGCTCCCTGAGCGGGTCGCCGTAGTGGGCACGCCAGTCCCAGCGGTCGGCGGGGACCTCGCGGGTGCAGTCGCGGCCCGCGCTGAGGTTCTCCCAGAACGCGTCGAGGTCGTCGGCCATCGGGAAGCGGCCGCTGATGCCGATGACGGCGATCGGCTCGTCGCCGGGCGGCTCGGCGGCGGACGTGGTGGTGACGGCCGGGGCGGGCTCCGGGGCGGCGGGGGCCGCCGCGCGCGGTGGTGACTGCGGTGCCGCGGTGGCGGCGACGCGGTCGGCGTGGTGGTCGAGGAGGTGGTCGACCACCCCGTCCAGGGTGGGGTTCTCGAAGAACAGGGTGGGGGCCAGCGAGAGCCCGAACTCGGCGTTGAGCGCGTTGGCGAAGCCGATGAACGACAGGGAGTCGAAGCCGTAGCGGGTCATCTCGGCCGCGCCGGTGATCCGTTCGGCGGGCACGTCCAGCAGGCCGGACACCCGGGCGATCAGCCTCTTCAGCAGCGCCTTGTGCTGCTGCTCCCGGCCGGCCGTCGCGGCGGGCGCTGCGGTGCCTACGGGCCCGGTGGCGGGCTCGGGGGCGGGAGCCGGCGGGAGGGTCCCGAAGCGATCCGGGTGGTTGTCGAGCAGAAGGTCCACGACCTCTCCCAGGGTCAGGTGTTCGGCGAAGGGCTTGGGCACGGGCGGGAGCCCGAACTCCGTGGTGAGGCGGGCGGTGAACCCGGTGAGCGAGACCGGGTCGAACCCGTACTCGCTCAGCCGCACCGCGCCGTCCAGCTCCTGCGGTGGCACGCCCAGCACCGCGGCGGCGTGGCCGAGGGCGCGGCCGAGGACCACCGCGCGGAGGGCGGCGCGGTCGGGTGCGGTCACCGCCGGTGCGGCGCCCGCGGACCGCGGGGCGGCCAGGAGGGTGGCGTCGATGCGGGCGCGGTCGCCGAAGACGGCCAGGACGTGCGGGTCGCCGGTGCCGAAGGCGCGTTCCAGCGCGTTCACGCCGTGCGGGGCCCGCATCGGCACCATGCCGACGCTGTCGTGCAGACGGCGTTCGGTGGCGGCGTCGACCCGCATGCCGCCGTCGGCCCACAGGGGCCAGCCGACGACCAGGGTGCGGCCGCGGCGCTCGCCAGTGGCCACCCGCTCGTGGCGGAGGCCGGCGTAGGCGTCCATGAAGGCGTTGGCCGCCGCGTAGTCGCCCTGGCCCTGGTTGCCGTACGCCGACAGCGAGGAGAACCCGATGAAGCAGTCCAGGTCGAGGGCGGCGGTGGCCTCGTCGAGGTGGACGAAGCCGGTGACCTTGGCGGCGAGGACCTCCCGCAGTTCTTCGGCGCTCTTGCGGGCCAGGTAGCCGTCGCGCACCACACCGGCGGTGTGGACGACGCCGTCGAGGCGGCCGTGCTCGGCGACGACGCCCTGCACGCAGGCGGTCACGGCGTCGCGTCGGGCGACGTCCAGCACCCGGTAGGCGGCCGACGCCCCCAAGGCGCCGAGGTCGCGCAGGAGTTCACGCTGGTCGGGGCCTTCCGGCGAGCGCCCGCAGAGCACCAGGACGGCGCCGGGCGCCTGCCGGGCGATCTCGCGGGCGAACAGTGCGCCGAGTCCGCCGGCTCCCCCGGTGAGGAGGTAGACGCCGCCGGCCTTCCACGGGCGGACCGGCCGGGCGTCCTCGACGGCCGTCCACTGCGGCACCCGGCGCTGCCCGCCGGAGTACCGCACGGCCTCGTCGTCGCAGCTCGCCGCGTCCTGGCGCAGGCGCTCGCACAGCGTCGCGGTGTCGAGCGGCGTCTCCACCTCGACGAGTTGGGTCAGCAGCCTGGGGTGCTCCATACGGGCCGTGCGCAGCAGGCCGCCCAGGCCCGCGAGGACCCGGTTGTCGCCGTCGGTGGGCACGACCACCTGCAGCAGGACCTGCCCGTCGCGGGTCGCCGGGACGAGCTGCTGGAGGCGGGCCAGCACCGTCTCGGCCTGGCGGGTGAAGCGCCGGGCCAGGTCGCCGTCGGCGGGCAGCGCGGTGCAGGGCACGCCGAGCGCGTCGCGGACCGCTTCGGGGTCGGTCCCGGTGAGTGAGCCGAGCAGCACCTCCTGCCGCTCCGGCGGACGCGCCGCCCGGGCGGCGGGTTCGGCCGGGCGCCAGCCGGCGCGCATCAGGGTGAGTGTGGCGTTCCCGGTGTCGTCGCCCCCGGTGTCGTCGCCCCCGGTGTCGCCGGCCGCGGATTCCTGGCCGCCGGTGAGTTCGTCACCGGCGGACAGGATGCGTGCGGTGAACCCGAGCAGGCGGACGCACACCGCGCCCTCGTCGTCGCACAGTTCGATGTCGATGCGGCGTACGGCTCCGCCGCCTTCGCCCGCGGCGGGTCGCACCACGGCCCACCCGTCGGCCGGGCCGGGGGCGAGCAGCTGCACCTCCTCCACGACGAAGGGCAGTGCCGCCACGGTGTCGGTATCGGTGTCGGTGTCCTCGGCCAGTGACAGGCCCAGGGTGGCCTGCACGGCGGCGTCGAGCAGCGACGGGTGCAGGTCCCAGCCGGCGCCGTCGCGGGCGGCCGGCGGCAGGCTCAGACGTGCGACGGCGAGCCCGGCGCCGACGTGGATCCGCCGGATGCCGCGCATGGCCGGGCCGTAGCCGATGCCCATGCGGTCGAAGAGCCGGTAGCAGTCGTCGTGTTCCACCGTGCGCACCTCGCACTGGGCGCGCAGCGCGGCGATGTCCAGGCGCGCGGGTGACGGCGGCGCGCAGCGCTCGATGCGTCCCTGCCCGTGGACGACGGGCGCTTCGCCGCCGGCCGCCGTGGTGATCTCGTAGGCGACTGCGTCGTCGCCGCCCGGCCGCAGCGCGATCTCGACCGGGGTCGGGCCGGTGACCGTCGCGGGGCGCGACCAGACGACGTTGCGCAGGCGGGCGCGGGCGGGGTCGATGCCCTCGGCCCGGGCCGCCGCGTAGGCCAGCTCCAGATAGGCCACGCCGGGGAGCACCGGCACATGGCGCACCCGGTGGTCGTCGAGGAAGAACTCACGGCCCGTCAGCTCGACGGCGAAGGACGGCGAGCCGGGGTCACGGTCCAGCCGGCGGCCGGCCAGCGGCGACGGGGCCGCGACCACGACCGGGGCGCCGACCGGGGTGGGTGCCGGGAGCGCGGCGGGTGCCGCCGGACGCGACCCGACCCAGTAGCGCTCGCCCGCGAACGGGTAGGCCGGCAGGGACACGATCCGGAAGCCGCCGTCGCCGAAGAGCGGGGCGAAGCGCAGATCCTGGCCCTGGGCGAAGAGCCCGGCCAGCTCGGTGAGGCCGTCGTGGCCCTCGGATCCGGCCATCAGGTGGGCGGCGCGGGCGGCTGCCGCGGGGTCCTGGCGGCGGTGCCCGTCGGGCGCCTCACCGGTGACCACGTGCTCGGCCCGGCCGTCGCGCAACCAGGTCCGCAGGACGGCGGCGAGCTGCTCGCGGTCGGTGGCCACGCCCGCCCAGCGGTGGCTGCAGTGGCGGCGTCCGGTGGCCAGGGTGTAGGCCGTGTCGCCCAGGTCCAGGTCCTCGTGGGCGAGGACGTGCTCCAGCAGGCGCTCGGCCTGGGCGCGACGGCCGGCGTCGTCCTGGGCCGACAGGACGATCAACCAGGCCTGCCGGGGGGCGTGCCCGGCGGTCCGCACGGCGGGGGCCTGTTCGATCAGCGCGTGCGCGTTGGTGCCCGCGGCGCCGAACGAGCTGACGCCGGCGCGGCGCGGACCGTCGGCGGGCGCGGGCCACGGGCGCAGTGCGGTGTTGACGTAGAAGGGGCTGCCCGCCAGCGTGATCGCCGGGTTGGGCCGGCGGAAGTGCAGCGAGGGGGGCAACTGCTCGTTCCTGAGCGCGAGGAGCACCTTGATGAGGCCGGCCACGCCCGCGGCGAACTGGGTGTGCCCCAGGTTGGTCTTGACCGACCCCAGGGCGCAGCCGCCCTCGGGCGCGTCGCCGAACGCGGCGCGCAGCGCCTCGAACTCGATGGGGTCGCCCAGCGGTGTGCCGGTCCCGTGCGCCTCGATCAGCTGGATTCCGGCGGGGTCGACGCCGGCGCGCTCGTGGACGCCGCGCAGGAGGCGTTCCTGCGATCCGGCGCTGGGTGCGGTGAGCCCGTTGGTGGTGCCGTCCTGGTTCATGCCGGAGCCGCGGATCACTCCGTAGACCTGGTCGCCGTCGCGCAGCGCGTCGGCGAGCCGCTTGAGCACGACCACACCGGCGCCCTCCCCCGGCACGAAGCCGTCGGCGCGCTCGTCGAAGGTGTGGCAGCGGCCGCGGGCGGACAGCATGTTCGCCCGCACGGCGGACCGGTAGAAGATCGGCGTGGACTGGACGAAGACCCCGCCCGCCAGCGCCATCGACGTGTTGCCCAGGCGGAGGTCCTGGCAGGCCTGGTGCACGGCCACCAGCGAACTGGAGCAGGCGGTGTCGACCGACAGCGCGGCCCCCTGCAGGTCGAGGAAGTAGGAGATCCGCGAGGCGATGACCGAGGAGATGTTGCCCCACAGTGTCTGCGGTGGCGCGTCGTCGCCGATCAGCTGCTGGTAGTCGCTGGGCGAGCCGCCGACGTAGACGCCGCAGCCGCGGCCGTCGAGCCGTTCACCGGCGTAGCCCGCGTCCTCCAGGGCGTGCCAGCACTCCTCCAGGAAGATGCGCTGCTGCGGGTCGGTGTGGGTGGCCTCCTTGCCGGACATCCGGAAGAACCAGGCGTCGAAGCGCTCGATGTCGTCGACGAAGCTTCCGTACTGGCGCCCGGCGCCCGCGCCCAGCTCCTTGTCCAGGTCCCAGCGGGTGACCTCGCCGACCAGGTCGTCGCCCGCGGCGAGGTGTGCCCACAGGGCGGCGGCGTCGGGCGACTGCGCGAAGCGGGCGGCGATGCCCACCACGGCGATGCCGTCGTCGTCCGGGGCCTCCGGGGTGTCCGGAGTGTCCGCGGAGGCCGCAGGAGCGGGAGGAGCGGGAGGAGCGGGAGGAGTGGAAGCCGGGACCGCGGGCGCCGAGACGGGGGCGGCGGCCGACGGAGCCTCGACGGCCAACGATCGCAACTGCGGCCCGTACCGGGTGACCAGGTGGTCCGTCAGCCGGTCGAGCGAGCTGTGCTCGAACAGTGCGGTGCTCGGCAGATCGACGGCGAAGGCTTGGTTGACCGCGGCGACGAGCTTGACGCTGAGGATCGAGTCCACGCCGTAGTCGGAGAACGACGCCTGCGGGTCGATCTCGTCGGGCTCCATCATCAGCACGCGGGACAGCTCGGCCAGCAGCAGTGCGCCGGCCTGGTACCGCACGGTCGCCTCGTCCGTCTCCGGCGTCCGCCGCACGGGAGCCGGCCGGGCGGCCTCCGGCGACGGGGCGGCCTCGGCCGACGGCGCCGCGGCCGGGCCGTCCGCGGCCTCCGGGGCCCGATGGCGCCGGCTCGGAGCGGCGGCCGCCGGCCAGTAGCTCCTGCGCTGGAACGGGTAGGTGGGCAGCGGCGTGCGGCGCACGTCGAGGCCCGCGAACAGCGGTGCGAAGTCGACCGCTTCGCCACTGAGGTACCGGTCCCGGGCACGCTCCGGCGCGCTGTCGCCGCGCCGGCCGGCGGCCTCGCCGCGCCCGTCGGCCAGCCAGGCCGCCAGCTGATGTGCGAGCGCCTCGCGGTCGGCGGCGACGAAGGCCGCGCGGTGGGTGAAGTGGTCCCGGCCGACCGCCAGCGTGTAGCTGACGTCGCCCAGGGGGGTGTCCGGGGTGCGGCGCAGGTGGGCCAGGAGGTCCTCGGCGCGGCGGTGCAGGGCCTCGGGCTGCTGACCGGACAGGACGAACAGCAGCTCGCCCGGGGCGGGTTGGCGCTCGTCACGGTCCGGGGCGTTCTCCACGACCAGATGGCCGTTGGTGCCGCTGAAGCCGAACGCGCTCAGGGCCGCGACGCGCTTTCCCTGGCCGTTGGGCTGCCACGGCCGCAGCGTGGTGTTCACGTGGAAGGGACTTTCGGTGAGTCGGATCGCGGGGTTGGGCTCGTGGTGGTGGAGGGACGGCGGGATCTGGCCGTGGCGCAGCGAGAGCACGACCTTGAGCAGGCTCGCCACGCCCGCGGCGGAGGTGGTGTGACCGAGGTTCGTCTTGATCGAGCCGAGTGCGCAGGTGTCGCGGCCGCCGGCGGTGCCGAACGCGCCGACCAGGGCCTGGCATTCGATGGGGTCGCCGAGCTGGGTTCCGGTGCCGTGCGCCTCGACCATGCCGATCTCGGCCGGGTCGATGCCGAATTCGGTGTGCACCTGGCGGATGAGGCGCTCCTGCGACAGGGCGCTGGGGGCGGTGATGCCGTTGGTGGCCCCGTCCTGGTTGACGGCGCTGCCGCGGATCACGGCGTGGATGTGGTCGCCGTCGGCCAGTGCGTCGGACAGCCGGCGCAGTACCACGACGCCCACGCCCTCGCCGGGGACGAATCCGTCGGCGGCGGCGTCGAAGGTGTGGCACTTGCCGGTGGGTGAGAGCATCCCGCCGCGGCCGGCCGCCAGGTAGGTGTCCGGGGTGGTCTGGACGCTGACGCCGCCCGCGAGGGCCATATCCGTTTCGCCGGTCCACAGGCCCTGGCAGGCGAGGTGAACGGCGACCAGTGAGCTGGAGCAGGCGGTGTCGACCGCGACGGCGGGGCCCTGGAGGTTCAGGTGGTAGGCGATGCGCGCCGGTACGACCGAGGGCGCGTTGCCCCATGCCGCCTGGGCGGGCGGCGCGCCCTCGAACCACTGCGGGTAGTCGCCGCCGGTGCAGCCGGCGTAGACGCCGCACCGCCGGCCGTCCAGCGAGGAGCCCGCGTAGCCGGCGTCCTCGATGGCCGCCCACGCCTGTTCGAGGAACAGCCGCTGCTGGGGGTCGGTGTAGGTGGCTTCGAGGCCGGTCAGGTGGAAGAAGCGGGCGTCGAAGCGGTCGATGTCGTCGAGGAAGCTGCCCGCGCGACAGGGCAGTTCGTCCCGGCTGTAACCGGACAGGTCCCACCGTTCGACCGGGCCGACGAGGTCGCGGCCGGCGGCGAGGTGCTGCCAGAGGGCGTCGGTGTCGTCCGACTGCGCGAAGCGGCCGCTGATGCCGACGATGGCGATGGGCTCGCGCCCTTCGGGGCGGTGCGGGGCTGCGGTGGTGTCCGGTGCGGGCACCGGTGCCGGCGGGGTGGGGGCCGGTGCTGCGGGGGCCGCCGGTTGCGGCCGGTGGCTCTCGGCGATGTGGGCGGCGAGCTGCGCCACGCTGCGGTAGTCGAAGATGACCGTGGTCAGCAGGTCGATCCGCAGCTCCTCGTTGAGACGCTGGACGAACCGGGCGCCGACGATGGAGTCGAGGCCGTAGTCGGCGAACGCCTGGTCCGGGCTGATCCGGTCGGCGGGCATCCGCAGCGCGTCGGCGAGCTCGGTCAGGACCACGTCCGTGACCGTCCGGGCCATGGTGGGGGCGGGGGCCGGAGCCGGGGCGGAGCCGGGGGCCGGGGCCGCGGGCTGCGCCGACGGCCGGGCCGAAGCACCGCTCGTCTCGGGCGTCCCGGGCGCCTCGGCGAGCGGGCGCGGGCTGCGGGCGAGACCGTCGCTGTGGGCCACGACGACCTGCTGCCCGAGCACCAGCGCGTCCCGCGCCGGATGGCCGATGCCGGTGAAGCCCTCCTGCTCCAGTACGAGTTGCCAGGCCTCCGCCGACAGCGCGGGGCTGCCGGGCACGCGCAGTTCGGCGTCGTCGTGGAGCCACCAGCCGTCCAGCAGGCCGAAGGTGAGGTGGTTGACGAGGTAGAAGCCGCTGATCTCGTTGAGGGCCAGCAGACCGTTGCCGCGCAGCAGCGCCTTGGCGTGCCGCAGGGCCGGGCGGATGTTGTCGGTGGCGTGCAGCACGTTGGCCGCGATGACGACGTCGAAGGCGCCGGTGTCGAGCCCCTGGGCGTGCGGCGGCCGAGCCGCGTCGAAGACGCGGTACGTGAGGTGGTCCCGGCCCGGCCCGAAGGTGTCCTGGGCGCCGTGCAGGAACGCCTGGGACAGGTCGGTGAAGCAGTACTCGGCCAGGTCCAGCCCCTCGCGGGCGAGGCGGTCGAGCACGGGGCCGGTGGTCCCACCGGTGCCCGCGCCGATCTCCAGCACCCGCAGACGGGCCCCCGGATCGGCGTCCCGGCGCGCCCGCAGGAAGGACGCCACGTGTTCGGCGAGGACGGCGTTGAAGTACCCGGCCACGCGGTTGTCCCGGTAGACGCCTTCGACCAGGGAGAACGCCCCCTGGGGGAACAGCACGTCGGTGGCGCGCACCCGGCCGCACAGGATGTCGGCGAGCGCGGGCAGGGTCTGGTCCAGCAGGTGCAGCGGTGCCCGCAGATCGGGGTTGGCGGCGGCCCACCGGGGCGTCGCCGCGGCCCAGTCGGCACGGCAGGCGTCGGCGTCCTGGGCGGTCGGGCCGCCGGTGCTCCAGCGGCCCTCGCCGTCGATGACCTCGTGCTCGGCGAGCACGCGCAGGGTGGCCGAGAGCCAGCCGTCGAACCGCGCGTCCACGCCCTGCCGCTCCTTCCACTCGGCCAGGCCGTGGCGCGGCTCGTCCAGGCCCGCCCGGCGCAGCTCGGCGGCGACGCGGCGGAGCAGGCAGGCGTCGATCTCGCCCGGGACCGGGCCCGCGTGGTACGCGGCCAGGTCGGTGGGCAGGGCGAGGGCCGCGGCGCCGCCGCGGGCCGCCGCACCGTGCGCCTGCGGGGTCAGCGTCTCCGTGGTGAGCACCCCTTCGACGGGCAGCGGGCGGCCCAGCCGCATGAAGCCGATCTGGTGCAGCGGGCCGGCCAGGAGGCGTTCCAGCGCGCCCATCGCCGTGGCGGGGTCGATCGGGGCCAGCCCCATGGAGGTCACCTCGCGCAGCAGCTCGTCGGGGACGTTGTCCCAGTAACCCCAGTTGACGACCTTGACCCGGCAGTCCAGCGCCGCGCGCAGGGCGTCGGCGCGGGCGTCCTCGTAGGCGCAGGCCGCCGAGTAGTGCGCCTGGTGGGAGTTGCGGATGAAGCTGACCAGCGAGGAGATCAGCAGGACGAAGTCCAGGCCGTGGCCGGCGAAGACGTCGGCGAAGTGCACGCACGGGTCGACCTTGGCCGCGAGGGTGGCCTCCAGCTCGTGCTCGGTCATCCGGGCGAGCGGGGTGTGGCTGAACACCATCGCCAGGTGCACCACGCCGTCGATCCGGCCGTGGCGGCGGACCACCTCGTCCCGCATGCGGGCGAGCGCGCCGGGGTCGGAGGCGTCGGCGGAGAGGTAGACCGGGCTGCGCCCGCCCGCCCCGACCCGGGCCGCCTTGGCCCGGATGTCCTCGTCCTCGGCGCGGCGGCCGACCCATACGACGTGTGCGTCGTGCTGCCGTACGAGGTACTCGCTGAGCAGCCGGCCGAGGTCGCCCGCGCCGCCGATGAGCACATAGACGCCGTTGCGGCGCAGCACGGGCTCGGCGGGCGGCTCGGCGGCGTCCACCGGCAGGAGCTGGCGGCGCAGCCACTGGCCGCCGCGGCGGGCGAGCGGGTGGGCGCGGCGGTCGGCGGGCAGGGCGAAGACCTCGTCGGCGACGAACGGTTCGCCGTCGGCCAGGTCGACCGCGCGGATGCGCCAGTGCGGCTGTTCCTTGGCCAGACCGCCGATCAGGCCGTGCAGGCTCGCCTGGGCGGGGTCGGCGGCCCGGGAGCCGCCCGCGTCGAACGCGTCGCGGGTCACGAGGGTCAGTCCGAGCCGCTGCTCGTCCCGGGTGAGGGCCAGCGCCTTCAGCACGCGGAACATCCGCCGGATCACCGCGCGTTGGGCGCCGATCTGCGCCTGGGCGCCATCGGTGGCGGCCGCGGTCGGGAACTGCAGGACGAGGTGGTCGAAGTCGTCGCCCAGGCGGGCGAGTGCGTCACGCACCTCTTCGGCGGACGACGCGCCGGTGGTGTCCAGCACCAGGGTCTCCGGGCGGCGGGCGGTCAGCTCCGCGAGGACGTCCGGTTCGAGGCCGATCGCCACCACCCGGGAGGCCGCGGACGGGTAGGGGCTGCCGCGCAGCAGCCGGGCGGGCTCCCAGACGGGATGCAGGGTGAGGTCGCCCGCGGGCAGCTCGTAGGAGTGGGCCGGCTGGGCGGGCGGGGACGCTGCGGCGGGCGTCGTCGCGGGCGCGGCCGCCGCGGCGGGGCGCGGGGCGGCCGGCCGCGGCGCGGCGTCGCCGAACGCGGCGGGCGCGGCCGCGAGTTCCGGCAGTCCGTCGGTGTACCAGTAGCGCTCCCGGGCGAACGGGTAGCCGGGCAGTGCGACCTTGCGCGGGGTGGCCCCCTGGGTGTGGAGGCGGGCCCAGTCGACGGTCAGGCCGCTGGTCCAGGCCTCGGCCAGCGGTGACAGTTTGCCGCGCCGGGCCCAGCGCACGACCGTCTCCTGGAAGTCCTCGTCGGTGAGGAAGTCCCGTACCGCGCGGCCCCGTTCGCCGCCGGCGTGGAGGTAGGCGCCCGCGGGCAGTGCGCCGCCGAGCGCGCAGGCGTCCAGCGCGTCGACCAGGGCGGGCAGCGTGTCGGCGACCACGGCGAACCGTGCGGTCATCGCCTCGCGGCCGACCTGCAGCGTGTAGGCGATGTCGGGCAGGTCCGCGGCGCTCCACCGCTCGGTGCGCAGCGCGTCGCGCAGCCGGCCGGCCGACTCGCGCAGCCGCTCCTCGTCGAAGGCGGACAGCACCACGACGACGGGTTCGCCGCGGTGCGCGGGCGCGTCGGGCGCGCGGTCCGTTCCGGCGGGCCGCTCGACGTACTCCTCGACCACGACATGGGCGTTGGAGCCGCCCGCGCCGAACGAGGAGAGGCCGCCCAGGCGCGGGCGGGCGCCGGCCCGCGGCCAGGGCGCGGCCTCGCGCTGCAGGACGAAGGGGCTGTCGGCGAAGTCGATTTCGGGGTTGACGCGTTCGGCGTGCAGGGACGGTACGAGCGTGCCGTGCCGCAGCTGCAGCAGCAGCTTGGCCAGGCCAGCGATGCCGGCCGCGGACTCCAGGTGGCCGATGTTGGACTTCGCCGAGCCGATGGCGCAGAAGTTCCGGTCGTCGGTGAACTCGGCGAAGGCCGCGTTCAGCCCGGCGATCTCGATCGGGTCGCCCAGTGCGGTGCCGGTGCCGTGCGCCTCGATGCAGCCGATGTCCCGCGGGTCCACGCCGGCCCGGCGCCAGGCGCTGCGGACGACCGCCGCCTGCGCGAGCGGGTTGGGCACGGTGAATCCGTGCGTGTGGCCGCCGTGGTTGACGGCGGTGCCGCGGATCACGCCGAGGATGCGGTCGCCGTCGGCGACGGCGTCGGCGAGCGGGCGCAGCAGCACCGCGCCGACGCCCTCGCCGGGCACATAGCCGTCGCCGCCCTCGCCGAAGCTGCGGCAGCGGCCGTCGCTGGAGGCGAACCCGCCCTCGCCGATCATCAGGTACTTGCCCGGGTGCACCGACAGGTTGACCCCGCCGGCCAGGGCGACACCGCACTCCCCGCGCTGGAGGGCGGCGCAGGCGAGGTGGATCGCGGACAGCGCCGAGGCGCACATGGTGTCGACGGTGGCGCTGGGGCCGCTCGCGTCGAGGAAGTACGAGACGCGGTTGGCGATGGACGCCAGGCTCCCCGGGACGACGACCGGCTCGCCGCGCACGCTGTACTCGGCGCCGTAGAGCTGGTACTCGGAGTACATCGCGCCGACGAACACCCCGATGTCACCGGCGTCCTCGGCCACCCGGGCGCGGGCCGCGGCGCGCAGGGCGTCGCGCGTGTAGCCGGCGTCCTCCAGCGTGGTGTGGGCGCACTGCAGGAACAGCCGCTCCTGGGGGTCCATCGTGGACGCCGCCTTCGGCGAGATCCCGAAGAACAGCGGGTCGAACTCGTCGATCCCGTCGAGGAAGCCGCCCCACTTGCTGTACGTCCTGCCGGGCACGCCGCGGCGGGGGTCGTAGTAGCGGTCGTGGTCCCAGCGCCCGGCGGGGATCTCGGTGACGCTGTCCCGGCCGGCGAGCAGGTTCTCCCAGTAGGTGTCCAGGTCGGGTGCGCCGGGGTAGCGGCCGGCCATGCCGACGACGGCGATGGGCATCTGCTGTCCGTCGCGGGGCGGCTCGGCCGCCGGTTCGGCGGCGAGGGCGCGGACGGGGGCCTCGGCAGGGCGCTCCGCGGCGCCGTTCGGCTCGGGCGCGGTGGCGGAGGGCTCAGCGGGCAGGGGCCCGGTCGACGAGGGCGCGGGGCCCTCGTCCGCCAGTCCGACCAGCGCCGCCAGCGCGTCGGGCTGGGTCCGCAGGAAGTGCCCTACGAGGCCGTCGACCGTCCGCACCTCGAAGAACAGCGTGCTGCCGACGTCGTCGAGCCCCTTGCGGACCGCCTCGGTCAGCTGGACGACCAGGATGGAGTCGATGCCGTAGCGGTCGAAGGACACATCGGCCCGGATGTCGGAGACCGGCAGTCGCAGGGTGTCCGCGACCAGCGCGCGGAAGTGCTCGCGGGCCAGCTCCGCCAGCCGCTCGTCGTCGCGCCCACCGTCGGCGGCGGCCGGCGTCGGCGCGGGGGCGGGCGGTCGCGGCTCGGCGGGCCGGGGCCGCGCCGGGGCGAGGGTGCCGCGGAAGGCGGACTCCCCGTCCGGGCGCGGCTGGCGGACCGCCCCGTCGCTCTCGGCGACGATCACCTGCTGGCCGAGGTCGTCGGCGCCCTCGGCGGCGACGAACGCCGCGCGGAAGCCGACCTCGCCGAGCACCCGCCGCCAGCTCTCCGGCGCCAGGCCCGGCGAGCCGGCGATCCGCGGCGCCGGGTCGTCGTAGAGCCACCAGCCGTCCAGCAGGCCGAACGTGAGGTGGCTGAAGAGGATGTTGTCGCTCAGCTCGTTGAGCAGCAGCAGGGCGTGGGGGCGCGCGGCGGCCTTGGCGTTGCGCAGTGTCGCGCGGATGTTGCGGGTGGCGTGCAGCACGTTGGTGGCGATCACCACGTCGTACGCGCCGGGGGCCACCTCCTGGCCCGCCAGGGGCTTCTCGGCGTGGAAGAGCCGGGTGTCGAGGTACGGGGCGATCTCGCCGTACTCCCGCTGCGCGTGCAGCAGGAACGCCTTGGAGATGTCGGTGTAGCTGTAGGTGTCGATGTGCCCGGCCCACGGCCGCAGCCTGCGGAACACGGTGGCGCTGGTGCCGCCGGTGCCGGCGCCGATCTCCAGGATGCGCAGGCGGGCGTCCGGGTCTTCGGCCAGCCGGCGTTCGAGGTAGTCGACGAGGGTGTCGGCGAGCACGTCGTTGAAGTAGTCGGCGACCGGGTTGTTCTTGTAGACGCCCTCGACCAGTTCGAGCGAGGCGTGGGGGAACATCACGTCGGTGGCCCGGCGGCGGCCGGTGAGGATGCCGGTCAGCGAGCGCAGCGTGGTGTCGACGAGGACGGTCTGGGGGCGTTTGGCGTCGTCGGCCAGCCATGGCTGCCGCGCCCGGTCCCAGTCGGCCCAGGCGTCGTCGAGGGATCCGGTGCGGGTGTCGAGGGCGGCGTAGGCGTCCTCGCCCACGCGGCGCAGGCGGCCCGCGTCGGCGAGGACGGCGAGGGTGTGCTCGGTCCAGCGCTGGTAGCGGTCCTCGATGCCGCCGACGGCGCGCCACTGGGCGGCGGTGGCCGCGCGGCCGTCGCGGAACAGACCCAGGGACTCAAGCAGCGCCCAGGTGAGGTCGACGAGTGCGTCCTGCATGGCGCCGGCGTGCCCGCCCGCCTGCTCGCGCAGCCGCGCGATCTCGGCGCGGCGGTCGGGGCGGTGCTCGCCCAGCGCGCCGATCAGGGACGGGAGGGTGGCGGCCGGGTGGGTGAGGGCGTCGTCGTCGTGGAGGCCGTCGATGCTGCGGGTGTCGGTGGCCTTGAGCAGCGCCAACTGCGGGTACGGGGAGGCCAGCAGGGCGTCGAAGGCGGCCATGCCCTCGTCCGGGTCGATCGAGCCCAGACCCAGCTGTGCCATGCGCCGGCGGTAGCCGTCGGCGGTGACCACGCCGACGCCGGCCCAGTAACCCCAGTTCATGACCTTGACCGGGCAGTCGAGCCGGGTGGCCAGATGCTCGGCGTAGGCGTCGGCGAAGGTGCAGCCCGCCGCGTAGTTGGCCTGGCCGGGGGCCTTGAAGAAGGCCTGCATGGAGGAGAAGAAGGCGACGAACGCGAGCGGCTGGTCGGCGAAGGCGTCGGCGAGGTTCACCGCGATGTCGGCCTTGGCGGCGTAGGTCGTGCGGAACCGGTCCTCGTCCATCCGGGCGAGGGTCTGGTCGCCGAGGACGATCGCGGTGTGCAGGACGCCGCGCACGGGTCCGTGCCGCCGCACGATCTCGTCGCGGGCGCGGCGCAGGGCGTCGGGATCGGTCGCGTCGGCCTGGACGTAGTCCGGTGCGGGGCCGTGCGCGGCCAGTGCTTCCTGCCGGGCGGCGATCTCGGCGTCCAGGGGGCGGCGGCCGATCCAGACGACCCGGGCGCCGTGCCGGCGCATCATGTGCTCGGTCCACACGGTGCCGATGCCGCCGGCGCCGCCGATGGCCACGAGCACGCCGCCGGGCTCGGGCGGGGCGGCCGCGGTGCCGGGCTCGTAGGTCTCCAGCAGGCGCGGGCGGTACCACTCGCCGTGCCGGTGGGCCAGGGTCTCGCCGCGGGGGTCGGCGGGCAGGTCCAGCAGCGCCGGCCAGGGCACCGGGGCGTCCGCCTCGACGTCGGCGACGCGGAGGTGCCAGTGCGGGTACTCCTTGGCCAGGGTGCCGGCGAGGCCGTGCACACCGGCGTGGGCGGGGTCGCAGCCGGTGTCGCCCGGCAGTCGGCGCGCCTGCCGGGTGACCAGGGTCAGACCCAGTTCACGGGCGTCGGCGCCGTCGGCCAGGAGCGCCTTGACCAGGCGGAAGACGGCGAGGGGGGCGCCGTACCGCGCCGTGGCCGGATCGCCGGCGGAGCCGGCCGGAGCGAGCCAGAAGACGTGCTCGGCGCCGGCGGGCAGCCGGGCGGCCAGCCGGTCGGCCGGCTCGTCGGCGCGGGCGTCCAGGACGGTGGCGTCCGGGTAGCGGCGGCGCAGTCGGTCCTGTTCCTCGGCGGTGCCGCCGAGCAGCACGACGCGGGCCCGCGGGTGGGGCCACGGTGCGGCGGGCGCGGCGGGCAGGGCGTCCCACACCGGTGCCAGCAGCGTCGCGCGCGGCGCCTCGCCGGTCGGGGCGGTCATGCGGCGGAACGCGTAGCCGCGCAGGCTCGCGCAGAGCCGTCCGTCGTCGTCGTACACGTCGATGTCGGCTTTCGTGACGTCCTGGTCGGCGGCGGGGGCGTAGCCCTCGGTGTGGCGCAGGTGGGCCCACATCCGCTCGGTGGTGGGGGCGAAGAGGTCGGCGGCGTCCAGGGCGAACGGCAGCGCGGGCGCGCCGCGTTGTTCGTCGAGGGTGCCGGTGGCGTCGCCGTAGAGGCCGACGACGGCCTGGACGGCGCTGTCGAGCATCGCGGGGTGCAGCGCGAACGCGCCGTCGCGGGCGCCGTCGGGCAGTACGAGCCGGGCCAGTACCTCGCCGTCGCCGACGGCCAGGGTGTCGATGGCGCGCAGGCGTGCTCCGTGGCGGATGCCGACGGCATCGAGGGCCGCCCGTACCTGGCTCCGCGTCAGGGTGCGGCGGCCGCAACGGGCCCGCAGGGCGTCCAGTTGCGTGGGCCGGGGCGAGCCGGGCGTGGCGATCCGTCCCTGGGCGTGCACACCGGAGTCGTCGCGCAGGACGCGGAAGGCGTCGCCCTCCCGCTCGACGCGCAGTTCGGCGCCGCCGGCCCCGACGGGGAACGGCTCGGGCCACACCACGTCGCGCAGGCCGACCGGTGCGAAGGAACCGCCGGTCACGGCGCGGCGGGCGGCCTCCAGCGCCAGCACGCCGGGCAGCACGGCCCGGCCGCCCACGTGGTGGTCGGCCAGGAAGAACTCCTCGCCGCCGAGCCGGAGGCGGTACGCGGCGTCATCGGCTCCTTCAGGCGCCCGGCCTTCCCGAGTGGCCGTGGTGTCGGCGGTGTCGGTCCAGTAGCGCTGCCGCTCGAACGGGTAGGTCGGCAGCGACACCTGGCGGCGCGAGGCGGACGGGAAGCTGTCGGTGAACCGGTCGGCCTCGCCCCGTACGTACGCCGCGGCCAGCGCGGCCGGGGCCAGGGCGCGCACACCGCCGACCGGGCGGGGGTCCGCGGCGGTCTCCCCCTGCAGCACCGTGTCACCGGCGGTGCCGGACAGCCAGCGGCGCAGGCGTGCCGCCAGGTCGGGCAGCCCGGCGGCGACGACGGCCAGCCGGTGCGCGAAGTGGCTGCGCCCCGCGGCCAGGCTGTAGGCGACGGCGTCGGCGGGCAGCGCGGGTTCGCGGTCGAGGTGGGCGAGCAGCCGTTCTGCGACGGCGCGCAGGGCGGCCGGGGTGCGGGCCGACAGCAGGAAGGCGTGTTCCCCGACCGCGCCGGTGGCCTGGGGGGCCGGGTGCTCCTCCAGTACGACGTGCGCGTTGGTGCCGCTGGCCCCGAAGGAGCTGACGGCCGCCCGGCGCGGGCCGCGGGCGGGCGCCGCCCAGGGCTGCGCGGTGGTGGTGACGGTGAACGGGCTGCCGTCGAGCACGACGGCCCGGTTGGCCTCGTGGAAGTGCAGCGACGGCGGGATCTGCCGGTTCTGCAGGGCCAGCAGCGCCTTGATGACACCCGCGATGCCGGCGGCGAACTGCGTGTGCCCGATGTTGGTCTTGATCGATCCCAGGACGGCGCTGCCGGCCGGGGCGCCCTCGAACGCGCGGCTCAGCGCGCGGAATTCGATCGGGTCGCCGAGCTGGGTGCCTGTGCCGTGGGCCTCGACGAGCTGGATGCCGCCGGGCTCGATGCCGCAGGCGGTGTGGACCTCGCGCAGCAGCTGTTCCTGTGAGGCGGCGCTGGGGGCGGTGATGCCGTTGGTGGTGCCGTCCTGGTTGATGCCCGAGCCGCGGACGATGCCGTAGATGTGGTCGCCGTCGCGGCGGGCGTCGGCGAGCCGCTTGAGGACGACCGCGCCCGCGCCCTCGCCCGGCACGAAGCCGTCGGCACGGGCGTCGAAGCTGTGGCAGCGGCCACTGGGCGAGAGCATGCCCGCCCGCGTCGCCGACTCGTACAGCCGCGGCGTGGTCTGGATGAACACCCCGCCCGCGAGGGCCATGTCGGCGTCGCCGGAGAGCAGGTCGCGGCAGGCGAGGTGCAGCGAGACCAGCGAGCTGGAGCAGGAGGTGTCGGTGGTGAGGGCGGGGCCCTTGAGGTCGAGGTGGTAGGCGATCCGGGAGGCGACGACCGAGCCCATGGTGCCCCACAGGGCCTGCGCCGGCGGCCGGGCGGCCAGCTGGTCGTGGTAGTCGCCGGCGTAACAGCCCACGTAGACACCGCAGTTGCGGCTGGTCAGGCGTTCGCCGGTGTAGCCGGCGTCCTCCAGGGCGTTCCAGCACTGTTCGAGGAAGATCCGCTGCTGGGGGTCCATGGCGGCGGCCTCGACGCCGGAGAGGGCGAAGAACACCGGGTCGAACTGGTCGATGCCGCGGACGAAGCCGCCGGCGCGGCAGGCCACGTCCTGGCCGAGCGGCCAGCGGGTCACCGGTTCGACGAGGTCGTGGCCGGCCGTCAGGTGGTCCCACAGGGCGCGCGGGTCCTCGGCGTCGGCGTAGCGGGCGGCCATCCCGACGACGGCGACGGCGTCGTCGTCCGGTGTCGCGGCGGCGGCCGCTGGGGAGGCCGGTGCGGGCGACGCGTCGCCGCGGGTGGCGACGAGGAACGCGTGCAGGCGCTCGACGGTGCCGTGGTCGAACAGGTCGGTGGTCTCCAGCGCGGTGCCCAGGGCCGTGTTGAGCGTGTGGACCAGGTTCACACCGAGGATGGAGTCCAGGCCGTAGTCGGCGAAGGGGCGGCGGCGCTCGATCTCGGCGACCGGCATCCGCAGGGCTTCGGCCAGCGCGTCGAGCAGGATGCGCTCGACGTCGGCGGTCCCGGCCGCCGACGTGCCGGGCGGGGCGGCGGCCGGCGTGGTCTGCGGGCGCTCGCCGCCGGCCGGGCCGTACCAGAACCGCCGTCCGGCGAAGGGGTAGGCGGGCAGGTGGACCCGTGCGGGCGCCTTCGCGCCGGCGTGCAGACGGGTCCAGTCGAGCGGCATGCCCTTGGCCCAGAAGGCGGCCAGGTCCCGCCAGTCGCCGCGGCCGGTCCAGCGGGCGACCAGCTCGCGCAGTTCGTCCTTCTCCGCCAGGGCGGCCAGGGTCTCGCGGGTGGCGCGGACGCGGCCGCGGGACCACGGGCCCTCGGCCTCGGGGTCGGCGAGGAAGGCGGCCAGCTGGTCGAGCCACTCCCCCGGTGTGCTCGCGACGAAGCACACCCGCTCGTCCATCTCCTCCCGGCCGGTCTGCAGGGTGGCCGCGACGGCGGGCAGGTCCACCGGGGCCCCGGAGCGCAGCAGCGCGGAGAGCTGGCCGGCCCGTGCGCTCAGGTCCTCGGTGGTGCGGGCGGACAGCGGCAGCAGCACCGGCCGTGCGGGCGGGGCGGGCGGGGCGGATGCGGGCGTCGTGCCGCGGTACTCGGCGACGATGACATGGGCGTTGGCGCCGCCGGCACCGAACGAGGAGATGCCGGCCATCCGCGGGCCGCCGTCCGCGGGCCGCGGCCAGGGGGCCCCGCCCGTCTGCAGGGTGAACGGGGTGGCCGCGAAGTCGATGTCGGGGTTGGTCTGCTCGGCGTGCAGGGTGGGCACGAACTCGCCGTGCCGCAGCTGCAGTACGGCCTTGGTCAGGCCCGCGATGCCCGCGGCGGCCTCCAGGTGGCCGATGTTCGACTTGACCGAGCCGAGGGCGCAGGCCCCGCTCTCCCCGGTGTCGGGCGCGAAGGCCTGGGTCAGGCCGTCGATCTCGACGGGGTCGCCGAGCCGGGTGCCGGTGCCGTGCGCCTCGATGTAGCCGATGCCGGCGGCGGACACCCCGGCGCGGTCGAGGGCGTCGCGGATCAGCGCGGCCTGTGCGCGCGGGTTGGGCACGGTGTAGCCGTTGGTGCGTCCGCCGTGGTTGATGGCGGAGCCGACGATCACCGCGTGGACGGGGTCGCCGTCGGCCTCGGCCGCGGCCAGCGGCTTCAGCAGCACCGCGCCGACGCCCTCGCCGGGCAGGAACCCGTCGCCGCCCGCGCCGAAGCTGCGGCAGTGCCCGTCGGTGGCGAGCATCCGGGAGCGGCTGAGCTCGACGTAGGAGGAGGGGTGCAGGTAGAGGTTGACGCCGCCGGCGATGGCCAGTTCGCACGCGCCGTGGCGCAGATGCTCGCACGCCTCGTGGATCGCGGTCAGCGACGACGAGCACATGGTGTCGATCGGCATGCTCGGGCCGTGCAGGTCCAGCAGGTACGACACCCGGTTGGCCAGCGATCCGAAGGACGTGCGCGGTGCGGGCGGCAGTCCGTCGGTGGCCGGCGGGCGGTGGCGGTCGAAGCCGGTCTTGGTGATCCCGGCGAAGACGCCGACCGACGAGCCGTGCCGCTCGGCGAGGCGCCGCCGGGTGTAGCCGGCGTCCTCCAGCACCGACCAGGCGCTCTCGACGAACAGCCGTTCCTGCGGGTCCATGTCGGCCGCGTCGCGCGGCGCGATCCCGAAGAACGCGGCGTCGAAGCGGGCGAAGTCGTCGAGGAAGGCGCCCCACTTGCTGTAGCTGGCGCCCCGCTCCACGGCCCGCTGCGGGTCCGCTTCGAAGAAGCCGTCCAGCGACCAGCGCTCGGCGGGGATCTCGCGGACGCTCTCCCGGCCCGCGCGCAGGTTCTCCCAGAACGCCTCCAGGGTCGCGGCACCCGGGTAGCGCCCGCTCAGGCCGATGATGGCGATCGGCTCGTCGGCGCCGGCCGGACGCGGCGTCCTCGCCGCGCGGGCCCGTGAGCGCACCGGTGCGGCGGCCTCGGCGGTCCGCGCCGGGCCCGGCGCGTCGGTCGTGGCCGTCGCCTCCGGCGCGGCGGCCGCTCCCGCCGCGTCGTCCAGCCAGCGGCGGCAGCCGTCCGCGTGCTGCTCCGCCAGGTGGCCGGCCAGGTCGTTGAGCGTCGGGTACTGGTAGAGCACCGTCTTGGGCAGGGCGCCGAACCACCGCGCGAAGTGGCGGTTGAGCCGGGTCACGGCCAGCGAGTCGATGCCGAAGCCGTCGAGCGGGGCGGCGGCGTCGAGCCGGGCGACGTCCAGCCGCACCGTCCGGGCGACCAGCTCCTTCAGCAGCGGCAGTACGCGTGCCCGCAGCCCCGCCGGTTCCGTCCGCGTCGTCTGCATCGTCTGGGTCGGCTGCGTCGTCGCCGCCTCCTGCGGGTCTTCGCCGTCCACTGCGCTCTCCTCGTCCATGACCAGTAGGTGTGGTGTGCCGAGCGCCAGTGCGCCGTGCAGGGCCCGCAGTGCGGTGTCCGTTGCCAGGGGGCGCCCGAAGCGCGCGGTGAGCGCGGGCAGTTCCTCGGCCGGGACGGCCATCCCGCCGTCCTGCCACAGCGGCCAGCCGATCGACACGCTCGTGCCGTGGCGCTCGCCCGCGGCGGCCAGGCCGGCGCGGTGGGTCAGATAGGCGTCGAGGAACCCGTTGGCGGCGGCGTAGTCGGCCTGCCCGGGGTTGCCCCGCGTCCCGGCGCCGGAGGAGAACGCCGCGAGGAAGTCCAGCGGCAGCCGGCGGGTGGCCTCGTCGAGGTTCACCAGCCCGGCCGCCTTCGGCGCCAGGACCCGCTGGGCGTCCTGATGGGACTTGCGGATCACGTAGTCGTCGCTGATCAGGCCCGCCGCGTGCACGACTCCGTCGAGCCTGCCGCAGGTGCGCACAAGGGAGTCGACCAGATCGGCCACGGCGGCGGCGTCGGTGACGTCCACCCGGCGGTACTCGATGCCCGGGCCCGGCCGCCCCGGCAGGAGGTCCGCCGGCGAGCGTCCGCACAGCACGACCCGGGCGCCGGGGGCGTGGGCCGCGATGTCGGCGGCGACCAGCCGGCCGACGCCGCCCGCACCCCCGCTGATCAGGTAGACACCGTCGGCCTTCCACACCGGCGGGGGCGCCGTCTGGCCCGGGGCCGCCGCCCAGGTGCGCACCTGGCGGCGGCCGTCGGTGTGGCGTACGTGGTCCGCCGCCTGCCCGTACTCCGCCCGCAGTACCTCGGCGAGTTCCCCGCCCGGCGGCCACGCGGTGAACTCGATCAGCTGCCCCTGCAGCGCCGGGTCCTCCTGTGCGGCGGTGCGCAGCATGCCGATCAGACCGGCGTAGCCGTACGGGCTCCCCTCCCGGCAGACGACCTGCACGCGACGGGGGCCGCCGGCCGGCTGGTTCAGCAGCCGCTGGAGTTCGCCGAGCAGCAGGGTCGCCGCGTGCTCGTAGACGGCGGCCGGCCCGTCGGCACGGCTCTCCACACGGGCGACGGACACACCGGGCAGCTTCCGGCGCAGCGCGGTCACGTCCGCGTCGGGGACGTCGCACAGCACGACCAGCCGACGGGCGGCGGGGGTCGCGGTGCGCCCTCGCAGCGGTTCGTCGCGCCAGGCCGGCACACGAAGGATGTTTCTGCTCACGTTCATTCCGTTCCAGGTCACTGGGCGGCCGGGCGGCCCGGTCCAGTCAGGAGGCAGGGGGGAAGCGTCAGATCCGGCTCAGGGCGTCCGGGCCGGCCCGGCCGTCGAGGACCGCGTCGAGCAGCGCCGCCCGGGCGTCGGTCTCGAACGCGGGCTCGGCCGCGGGGGGCGGGACGGCTCCCGGCGGCGGGACGGGTACTTGGCCGTCCGCGGGCACCCAGTAGCGGTCGCGGGCGAAGGGGTAGGCCGGCAGCCGCACGGTGCGGCGTTCGCCCGCGGGATGGCCCGCCTGCCAGTCGACCGGGGCTCCCTCGCACCACAGGGCGGTGACGTGGTCGAGCCGCCCGTCGTGCAGGGCCCGGGTGACCTCGGGGGCCTGCTCCGGCTCGCGCCGCACGCCGGCGCCGCGCGACCGCCGCAGGCCGCCGGTGTGCCAGCCGGCGGGCTCGTCGCCCGCGAGGAACCGCTCCAGCGTGCCGAGCACGTCGTCGAGGCTTCCGGCGACGAAGCCCAGGCGCGCTTCCATGGCCTCCCGGCCGACCTGGAGGGTGAACGCCAGGTCCGCCAGATCCGGGGCGTGTCCGTCGCGGCGCGCCCGGTCGAGGAAGTCCCGCAGCCGGCCGGCCGCGGCCCGCAGCCGGCCGTCGTCGCGGGCGGACAGCACGATGGCCTGGGAGGCGGCCGGGCGGGCCGGCTCCGCCGGTGCGGACGCCACGGGGGGTGCTTCGAGCACGACATGGGCGTTGGCGCCGCCGAAGCCGAAGCTGCTCACGCCGGCGCGCAGGGGCCACGGCCGCCCGGTGGCGTCGGTGCGCGGCTCCCAGCGGCGCAGCTCGCGCACCACCTCGAAACCGCCGCCGTCGAGCGGCAGTTGGGGGTTGGGCCGGTCGCAGTGCAGGCTCGGCGGCAGCTCGCGGTGGCGCATGGCCAGCAGCACCTTCAGCACGCCGGCCAGGCCCGCGGCCGACTCCGCGTGGCCGATGTTGGACTTCACCGAGCCGAGCGCGCACGGCCGGGCCGGGTGCGGCGGCCTGCCCTCGGCGGTGCGCAGCGCGCGGTAGGCCCGGTCGAGGGCGTTGACCTCGACCGGGTCGCCCAGACCGGTGCCGGTGCCGTGCGCCTCGACGTAGCCGATGCTGTCCGGGTCGATGCCGCGCATCGCGTCCTGGATCAGCGCGGTCTGTGCCTTGCCGTTGGGGGCGGTCAGCGAACCGGCGCGGCCGCCGTGGTTCTCGGCGCTGCCGCGGACCACGCCCCAGATGGCGTCGCCGTCCCGCCGCGCCCGGGCGAGCGGCTTGAGCAGCACGGCCGCGACGCCCTCGGCGCGTACGTATCCGTCCGCGCCGGCGGCGAAGGTCTTGCAGCGGCCGTCCGGGCTGAGCATGCCCGCCATCTGCGTCGCGGCGAAGGTGTCCACGCTCAGCAGCAGGTTCACCCCGCCCGCGACGGCCATCTCGCAGCGGCCCGAGCGGATGCTCTCGACGGCGCGGTGCAGCGCCACCAGCGAGCTGGAGCAGGCCGTGTCGACGGGTTCGCTCGGCCCGTTCACGTCCAGCACGTAGGAGATCCGGTTGGCCAGCATCGAGTGGGCGTTGCCGGTGGCGGTGAAGCCGTCGGGTGCCACGCCGCTGGCGTTGAGCAGGTGGTGGTAGTCGCCGCCGGAGACGCCGAAGTAGACGCCGGTGTCGGCGGGGAGGCGCGCCGGGGCGTAGCCGGCGTTCTCCAGCGCGGCCCACACGGTCTGCAGGGCCAGTCGGTGCTGCGGGTCCATCAGCTCCGCTTCGAGCCGCGAGAGGTGGAAGAAGTCCGCGTCGAAGCGGTCCACGTCCTGGACCAGGCCGGCGAACTTCGGGAAGTCCGCCCGCGCCACGACGTCCGCGTAGGGGCCGTCGAAGCGGTCGCCGGGGTAGTCGGTGATCAGGTCCTCCCCCGCGCGCAGCCGCTGCCAGAAGGCGTCCAGGTCGTCCGCGCCGGGGAACCGCCCGGCGGCGCCGACGATGGCCACCGCGTCGTCGTCCGGCTCGGGTGCCGCCGGCGGCTCGGGGGCCTGGAGCGGCTGCGGGAACGCCTGGGCGGCGGCGACCGGCGCGGGGGCGTCGGCGGCCGCGGGGCGGGTCAGCTCGGGGCCGTAGCGGCTCTGCAGGTGCTCGGCGAGGCTGCGGATGTCGGGGCACTCGAAGAAGACGGCCGGGGTGAGGTCCGTGCCGAGGAGGCCGTTGAGTTCCGAGGCCAGTTTGGCCAGCGCGATGGACTCGAAGCCGTAGGCGTGGAAGTGCGTGTCGAGGTCGATCTCGGCCAGGTCGAACTTGAGGAGGTCTGCGACGGTCTCGCGCAGCGACGCCAGGAGCGCCGCCGGGGCGTCCGCGCCCGCGGCGGTCACGGGCGGCGCGGACTCCGGCCGCTCGGCCGCCGGCCGGTTCCGCTCCCCCGTACCGGCCGGTGCCGGCGGCAGCTGAAGCGGCGTCGGCGACAGTGCCGCCGGTGCCCGTCCGGCCTCGGCGGGAAGTGCCGGATCGAGGGCGTCGACGGTGAACTCGGCGTCCTCGATACGGCCCAGCACCCGGCCGTCCTCGTCGAGGAAGGCCACATGGAAGACCGTCTCGGACGTCCGCGCCAGCACGATCGCCCGGGTGCGCTCCCAGTGCTCGCCCTGCACCGATCCGACCCGCGCCACGGCGGCGTCGACCCGCCCCAACGCGTGCGAGGCGCCCTGGACCAGCCCGGCGAGCGCCCAGGCCGGGAGCTGCACCTGCCGCTTGTGCGGGTCCTGGCACATGGCCGGTTCGGCGACCCGGACGAGCAGCCGGTGGCCGTCGAGTTCGGTGACCCCTTCGACGCTGCGGGCGTACGGCCGGGCGTCGAGACCCGCACGGCCGAGCGCGGCGTAGAAGTCGTCCTGGTCCAGGGTCGCGGGCGCGGAGAGCACCTGCGGCATCGAGGCGTCCTCGGCGGGCGCGGACGGTACGACGTCGGCGGCGAAGCGCACGGTGGCCTCGGCGGCGTCCCACAGCTCGACGCGGTGCCCGCCGTCGTCGCACGTGCCGAGCCGCCAGGTGAAGGCCTCGGGGGCGTCGGCGGGCGAGGGGAGCGCGGCCCACCGCGCGTGCCGCAGCCGCAGCGGGCCTGCCAGCCCGGCGAGCCGCGCGAACGCCAGCCCCGCGTCCAGCAGCGCCACCGTGGCGTAACGGCGCTTGCGGCCCACGGTGTAGACGTAGTCGAGGAGTTCGTCCCCGCGCAGCCGGAGGGTGTAGCGCACGCCGTTGAGGTCGGAGGCGTTGACGCCGACCCAGGGGTGCGCGCGCCGGGTGAAGGCGAGCGGCCGCAGCACGCTGGGCGCGTCGTCGTCCTCGGGGTACCAGCAGCGCACCTTGTCGAAGGGGTAAGCCGGTAGCGGCGACTTGGCCGGGCGGTGGCCCGCCGGCCACAGCCGGTCCCAGTCGACGCTCGCGCCGTCCGCCCAGTGCCGCGCCAGCTCCGCCTGGCCGCCGTCGCGCAGGGCCTGTTCGACGCTCGCGGCGTCGGCGGTGCGCCGGCGCCGCAGCGTGCTCGCGGTGAAGTGCACGCCCGCGGGGACGGCGGGTGACGGCGCCGTGAAGTCCACGGCGGACAGCTGGGCCAGCCGGGCCTCGGCGTCGGCGAGGTCGTCCGCGACGAAGGCCAGCCGGCACGGCAGTTCGTTCTTGCCGGTCTGCAGGGTGTAGGCCAGGGCGTCCAGGCCCGGTGCGGTCCGCCGTATGTGCGCGTGGAGGTCGCCCAGCACCGTCCGCAGGGCCTGCGGCGTCATGGCGGAGAACACCAGCAGCCGCGGGCGACCGCGCTCCGGTGCGGCGGCGACCTGCCCGTCGTACTCCTCTACGACGAGGTGCACGTTGATGCCGCCCGCGCCGATGGACGTCACACCCGCCCGGCGCGGCACCTCCTCGCCGCCGACCACGGGGCGCCGCCACGCGTCGCGGCGGCGCTGCACCACGAACGGCGTGCGGTCGAAGTCGATCGCCGAGCTGAGCGTCTCGGCGTGCAGCGAGGGCGCCAGCGTGCGGTGCTTGAGCTGCAGCAGCACCTTGGTCAGGCCGGCCATGCCGGATCCGGACAGCAGGTGCGCCACGTTGGACTTGACCGAGCCCAGCGCGCAGAACCCCAGGTCCGGGGTGTGGCGGCCGAACGCGAGGGTGGCGCCCTTGATCTCGATGGGGTCGCCGAGGGAGGTCGCCGAGCCGTGGCCCTCCAGGTAGCTGATGGTGCGGGCGTCGACGCCGGCGTCGTCGAGCGCCTTCTCGATGGCGCGGGCCTGCTGCTGCGGGCTCGGCACCGTGAAGCCGTTGCGGACCCCGGCGTTGGTCATGCCGCTGCCCTTGATCACGCCGTAGACGTGGTCGCCGTCGGCGACGGCGTCGGCCAGCGGCTTGAGCACGAGCGTGCCCACGCCCTCGCCCAGGATCGTGCCGTCGGCGCCGAGGCCGTAACTGCGCACGACGTCGGCCGACTTGGTGGTGAAGTGCGCCTGCGAGGTCGCGATGAGGTCGAACGGGTGCAGCATCAGGTTGATGCCGCCGACGACGGCCACCCGGCACTCGCCGCCGCGCAGCATGCGCACCGCCTGGTGGACGCAGGCCGACGCCGAGGAACACATGGTGTCGAGGAACACCGACGGCCCGGTGAAGCCGTAGTGGTAGGACAGCATGTTCGCCATCACGCCGAGCTCGCTGCCGCTGGTCGCGGTGCCGCGCATCAGCATGTTCTGGAAGCCGTAGAGCGCGTAGCTGTTGTTCATCGAGCCGACGAGCACGCCGACGTCTCCGTCGTAGCGGCGCCGCAGCGTCTCGCGTGAGTAGCCCGCGTCCTCCAGGGCCGTCACGCCGGCCTGCAGGAACAGCCGGACCTCCGGGGACAGCAGCTCGGCGTCGCGCTGGGAGATGTTGAAGTAGCGCGGATCGAACGCCTCGACGTCCCGCAGGAACGTGCCGGTCCTGACGACGGTCTTGCCGTCGACGTCCCGCTCGTCGAAGTAGATGTCGCTGTGCCGCCACCGCGCCTCGGGGACGGGTTCGAAGCTGTGCCGGCCCTCGCTGAGCAGCTCCCAGAACTCCTCCAGGGTGTCGGCGCCGGGGTAGCGGCCCGCCATGCCGATCACCGCGATGTCGTGGCGGTCCGGGTCGGCGGGCCGGGGGGCCGGGGCGGGCCCGGTCGTGGGAGCGGGCGGGTGCGGCTCCGTCACGGCGGGAACCTCGGCGGCGGGCGGGGCGGCGGGCGGCTCCTCGACCGCGGCGGCCACCGGGGCGGGCTCCTCGGGTGCGGGTGCTTCGGGGGCGAAGAGTTCCCGCAGCCGGTCGCGGTGCTCGGCGACGAAGTAGCCGGCCGCGCCCCGCAGATCGACGTACTCGAAGAAGAGCGTCTTGGGCAGCGACCCGAAGGTGTCCTCCAGCCTGCTGGTCAGCTCGACGATGGAGATCGAGTCGATGCCGTAGGTCTCCAGCTTCTCCTCGGCCAGGATGTGCTCCGGGTCCTGGAGGGTCACCTCGGCGAACAGGTTCCGCAGCAGGTCCTGTGTACGGGTGAGGAGTTCGCCCTCGTCCAAGGCGGCCGGCGCGGCCGCACCGGCCGCCTCCCCGGACGTGCGCGGCCCGGGCTTCGCGGCGCGGTCCAGGCCCGCGTATCCGCGCAGCTTGGCGCGCTCCCCGAAGAGCACCACGCGGCGCACCGGCGCGGCGGGGTGCAGTGCGCGCTCCAGCGCGTCCAGGCCGGTCCCGCTCGGCAGCGGCACGGTCCCGGTGCGCTTGCGCAGATAGGCCAGGCTGGCGTCGTCCACGCGCATGCCCCCGTCGGCCCACAGCGGCCAGTCCACCGAGCGGGTCACCCGGCCGGCGGCCTGCCGTCGTGCGGCGAAGGCGTCGAGGAAGGCGTTGGCGGCGGCGTAGTCGGCCTGCGCGGCGTTGCCGAAGGCGCCCGCCACGGAGCCGAACAGCACCAGGAAGTCCAGGTCGTGGGCGCGGGTCGCCTCGTCGAGGTTCGTGGCGCCGTCCACCTTGGGTGCGAGTACGGCGGCGGCGGATGCGAGGGGCTTGGTCGCGAGGTAGCCGTCGTCGAGGACGCCGGCCGCGTGGAACACCCCGTCGAGCCGTCCGTACAGCGCGCGGATGTCCGCGGCCGCGTTCCGCACGGCGTCGGGGTCCGTGACGTCGATGCGGCGGTAGGTCACCTCGCCGTGGGCCAGGCGGGCCCGCAGTGCCAGGGTGGCCGGGCTGTCCGCCGAGCGGCCGCTGACGACGACGGTGGCGCGGTGGCGCTCGCAGAGCCGCTCGGCGAGCAACAGGCCGAGTCCGCCGGCGCCGCCGGTGATCCAGTAGACGCCGCCGTCGCGCAGCAGGGTCCCGCCCGCCTCGCCACGGGGCAGCTCCACGAAGCGGTGCCGCACCCGGCGGTCCTGGGCGTCGTAGGCGACCTCGGTGTCGTCTCCGGTGCCGGCCTCCGCCCGGACCACCCGCTCGAAGCGGTCGGCGTCGCGGGGGTCGCAGGCGTCGAGGAGCACCAGTCGGCCGCTGAAGGAGGGGTTCTCCTGCTGTGCGGTCTTCAGCAGCGCCGCCAGCGGCGCGTAGACCGGCGAGTCCGGGGCGCCCGGCGCGACGACGAGCACCTGCCGTCCCTGGCCGAGCAGTTGCTGTACCTGCGGATAGCAGGCCTCGAAGGCCGTCTTCATGGCGGCGGCGTCGGTGGCGGCGGCGGTGGCCACCGCCAGCTGCCGGACGTCCAGGCCCAGCCGGGCGGCGCTCGCCGCGGCGAGGTCGCCGTCGAGTGCGGCGTTGAGCACGGTTACCGGGCGGTCCGGGGTGGCCTGCCCGGCTGCGGGGGCCGGGGCGGGGGCCTCCTCCCAGACGCCGGTGACCTCCAGCAGTTCCCCGTCCGGGGCCTGCGCCGCCGCCGGTTTCGCGCCGGGCAGCTCCCTGGACGTGTAGCCGGAAAGGCGCACGCACAGCCGGCCGGCGTCGTCGAACAGCTCGATGTCGGCTCCGGTCGGGACGCCCTTGTCGCCGCCGGCCGGCCGCAGCCACGCCCACATCGTCGAGGTCGTCGCCGCGTGCACGGTGAGCCGGTCCAGCGCGAAGGGCACCGACGGGGCGGCGGGCCGGCGCCAGCCGTCGTCGGCCTCGCCGAGGGCCAGGGCCGCGAGCAGGGCGCTGTCGAGGATCGCGGGCTGCAGCGCCATGCCGTCCGGGGTGCCCGCGGGCAGCCGCAGCTCGGCCAGCACGCCGTCCGGACCGCGGTGCAGGGCGTGCAGGCCGCGCAGCGCGTGGCCGTGCTCGATGCCGCTGGAGCGCAGCGCGGCGTACCCCTCGGCGACGTCCACGCGCCGGGGGAACCGCTCGCGCAGCGCGGCCGGATCCGTCCGCTCGTCCTCGGCGGCCTCGGCGTACTCGACCCGGCCGCTGGTGTACGGCGTGCCGTCGCCGTCGATGATCGCGTAGTCGTAGCCGTCGGCGGCGGGCGTCAGGCGGAGCCGTGGGAAGAGCCCGGCGTCGCCGACGAGCAGCGGGCGGATCCACACCGCGTTGCGGATGCGGGGCACGAGCCCGGCCCGGGTGCCCGCGACGGCGGCCCGTCCGGCCGCCGCGGTGACGAGTTCCAGGGCCAGCACGCCCGGGACGATCCGTGCGCCGTTGACGAGGTGGTCGCGGACGAAGCCCTGTGCGGCGTCGAAGTGCAGGGGGAAGGTCCAGCCGTCGCCGTGCGGCTCGCCCGCGCCGAGCGGGGCGGGCGCGGGGTCCGCCGCGCCGTGCTCCGGCCCGGTGTCCGCCCCGCCGTGCTCCGGCCGTCCGGCCGGGTCGTTCCGGGTCGGCCGGAACCAGTGCGGCGTACGGGCGAACGCATAGCCGGGCAGGTGAACCCGGCGGCCGCGCTCGGGCCACTGCGCCCAGTCCACGGGCAGGCCCTGGGCCCAGGCGGCCGCGAACTTGTCCCACCTCTCCTGCTCCAGCCAGCGCTCGGCCAGCGCCGTCAGATCGTCCGCGTCCAGGCCCTCGGGCGCTTCGGCGCCGGCCCGGCCGCGCGGGCAGTGCGCGGGCGGCTCCTCCCCCGCGGCGACGCTCTCCAGCTGTGCCGCCCACTCCTCGATGTCGCTCGCCCGGAACACCACGCGCTCGCGCAGCGGCACCCGGCCCTCGCGCAGCGTGCGGGCGACATCCGTCAGGGACGGGGGGTCGTCGTGCTCGATGCGGGTGCGGACCCAGCGGGCGAGTCGGTCGCAGGTCTCACGGAGCCGGTCCTCGTCCCTGGCGGACACCGGCAGCCACTGTTCGCCGGTGTCCTCGGTGGCGGCCACCGGCTCCACGGCCTCCAGCAGGGCGTGGGCGTTGGTCCCGCCGAAGCCGAAGGAGCTGACGCCCGCGCGCAGCGGTGCGGACCCTTCGGTGTGCCAGTCGGTGAGGCGGTCGAGGACGTACAGCGGGCTGTCGTCGAGGTTGATGAGGGGGTTGAGCTTGCGGAAGTTGACCGTCGCGGGCAGCTTGCGGTGGCGCATGGCGAGGATGACCTTGAGCATGCCCGCGATGCCGGCGGCGCCTTCCAGATGGCCGATGTTGGTCTTCACGGAGCCGATGCCGCACCGGTGGGCCACGGCCGGGCCGGGCCGGTCCGCGGCCAGGTCGGCGAAGGCCTGCTTCAGGCCGCGGACCTCGATGGGGTCCCCGACGGGTGTGCCGGGGCCGTGGGTCTCCACGTAGCTGACGGTCTCGGGTGCGATGCCGGCCTTGCGGTAGACGCCGGCGATCAGTTCGGCCTGTGCGGCGGGGTTGGTGACGGTCAGCGAGCTGGTGCGCCCGCCGTGGTTGCTGCCGATGCCCTTGATCACGGCGTGCACGGCGTCGCCGTCGCGACGGGCGTCCGCGGCCCGCTTGAGCAGGACGATGCCGCCGCCCTCGCCGCGCACATAGCCGTTGGCGCCGGCGTCGAAGGCCCGGCACAGGCCGTCGGGCGAGAGCATGCCCGCCTTGGCGAAGGCGATGAAGTGCCGCGGCGACCAGGTCAGGTTGACCCCGCCGGCCAGCGCCAGGTCGCAGTCGCCGGCCTGGAGGGCCGACACCGCCTGCTGCACGGCCACCAGCGAGCCGGCGCAGGCCGTGTCGTTGACGACGCTGGGGCCGCGCAGGTCGAAGTGGTGGGAGACCCGGTTGGCGATGATCGCGTAGGCGGCGCCGGTCGGGTAGTAGGCGTCGATCTCCTCGACTTCCTGCTCGATCAGCTCGGCGTAGTCCCAGTGGCACACGCCCATGAAGACGCCGGTGGCGGAGCCCGCGACGCGGTCGGCCCGGTAGCCGGCGTCCTCCAGGGCGTGCCAGCTCAGCTCCAGGGCCATCCGCTGCTGCGGGTCCATGGACCGCGCCTCGCGCGGGGAGATCTGGAAGAAGTCGGCGTCGAAGCAGTCGGCGTCGTCGACGAAGCCGCCCCAGACGCTGTTGGTCTTGTTGAACTCGCGGCGCGGGTGGCCGAGGTGGTCCTCCTTGCGCCAGCGGCGCTCGGGGACCTCGCTGATCAGCGAGCGGCCGGCGGCCAGGTGGCTCCAGAACTCCTCGGGCGTGCGCGAGCCGGGCAGCCGCAGGGACAGGCCGACGACGGCGATGTCCCGGTCGTCGGCGAGGACGTCGTTCTCCTTGTTCATGGCGCGCTCTTTCGTCCTAGGCCGACTTGGCGCCGCTGCGCCGGTCGACGACGTACAGGGGGACCCTCAGCGGGTCCCGGTGGCGGGCGTTGCCGCGCACGTACCAGTGGTGCAGCCAGACCGTCGACGCCAGGAGGACGAAGGCCTGGTTCTCCTTGGTGCCGATCTGCTCGGGCGGGCTGTCGAAGACGCGGTCGGTGAACCGCCGCACGAAGCGCGCGTCGAGGACCCCGATCTCGTCGAGGGTGCCGGGGTCGGTCAGCAGCTCGCGGTAGTCCGGGCGGGAGCGGACGAACGCGGCGCTGTCCGGGGCGCGGTAGGGGAACTTCCCCTTCTTGACGATCCGTTCCGGCAGCACCTCGGCGTAGGCGCGCTTGAGCAGGTACTTCTCGTCGTAGGGGTCGCCGAACCGCAGGTTGACCGATGCGGCGCGGCGGACCACGGCGGGGTCGAGGAAGGGGCAGCGGTTCTCCACGCCGTGGGCCAGCGCCATGCGCTCGCCCTGGGTCGAGAGCAGATAGCCGCTCAGCAGGGTGCGGAACTCCAGCCACTGGGCCTTCTGCACGGCGGTGAGCTGCGCGTATCCGGGCTCGCCGGCCACGAGGTCCGTAAGGGCCGCGAAGGGGTCGCCGGCGTTCTTCAGCAGGCGTGCGGCGAAGCGGCCGTTCTGGAAGCGCATCTGGTGGGAGAAGAGGCCGGGCAGGGTCTCCTCGGTGAACTGCCGGTAGAGGCCGAGCATGCGGCGGTGGCCGTCCTCGCCGCTGAAGTGGCGCAGATACGGGTGGAGCTGACCCATGCGGCGCAGGCGGGTGTCGTCGTCCAGCTCGTGCCAGCTCGACAGCAGCAGGGTGTCCTTGAAGACGCCGTAGCCCAGGAACGCCTCGTCGGCTCCCTCTCCGCTGAGCACCACCTTGATCCCTTCGCTCCGTACGTGGCGCGCCAGCAGGTACATGGGGACGAAGGCGGTGCGGAAGACGGGCACCTCGGCGTGCCGGACGGCCTCGGGGAAGGCGTTGACGACGTCCTCGTCGGACACCCGCACGGTGGAGTGCCGGGTGCCCAGATGCGCGGCCAGCGCGGCCTGTTCGGCCGACTCGTCGAACTCGCCGTCCTCGAACTCGATCGAGAACGTCCGCAGCGGGCGGCTCGTCCGCTGCGCGGCGAGGTGCGCGATGATCGAGGAGTCCAGGCCGCCGGAGGCGTAGACGCCGACCTCGACATCGCTGCGCAGCCGCACGTCGACCGCGGCTTCGAGGTCGGCGCGGACGAGTTCGACGGCCTCCTGCTCGCTCTGCGGGGCCGGGCCCGCGGCCAGGTCGAGGGTGGCCCAGCGGCCGCGCCGGACCTCGTCGCCGCGCACGGACAGGTACTCGCCCATGGGGATCTGCTCGATCCCGTGGTAGCCGCTCTGGCCGGGCAGCGGGGTCCAGGTGGCGAAGACCGACGCCAGCTGCGCCTCGTCGAAGGCGAAGTGGAAGTCCGGGTAGGCCAGGAACGCCTTCATCTCGGAGGCGAACAGCCAGGCGCCGCGGTGCCGCGCCACGAACAGGGGCCGCTTGCCGAACCGGTCGCGCACCAGGTGCAGGGCGCCGGTGACGCTGTCGTAGAGGGCGAACGCGAAGGCGCCGTTGAAGCGGGGCAGGCAGTCCAGGCCCCAGGCGACCCAGGCGGCCAGCACGACCTCGGTGTCGGACTCGGTGCGGAAGGCGAAGCCGAGGGCGGTCAGCTGCTCACGCAGCTCCCGGTAGTTGTACAGCTCGCCGTTGTAGCACAGCCAGTAGCGGCCGTCGGCGCTGCCGACCGGCTGCGAGCCGGTGGCCGGGTCGATGATGCTCAGCCGCACCGTGCCCATGGCCAGCCGGTCGTCGAGCAGGCAGCCCGCCTCGTCGGGGCCGCGGTGCTCGATCTGGGCGAGCATGCCGTGGATGAGGGTCTCGTACTCCTGCGGGGGCAGGGGGCTCTGGTAGAAGCCGGCTATGCCGCACATCGGGTCACCGGCTCCCGGCGGCCCGCGAGCGGGCGGCGTCGACGAAGGCGACGATGCCGGACAGCGAGACCATGACGTTGCCGAGGATCTCCTCGCCGAGCGGCACTCCGTACTTCTCCTCGATGTGCCCCATCAGCGAGAGGTAGCCGAACGAGTCGAGGATGCCCGCCTTGAACAGGTCGGTGTCCTCGGTGATGTCCGAGTCGAACTCGAACATGAACTGCTCTTCCATGTGCTTCTTGAGTTCCTGCTTCATGGCTGTCCGTCACCCTCGCGATGGTCGATTCGGGACGCGTGCCGGTGTCCGGCGCGCGTGAACTCATGCCTGCTGCGGCGGCGTCAGGCGGCCGCGAACCCGGCGTTGACGAGCCGGCCCAGCGCGGGCCACTGGGACCGGATGAAGAAGTGGCCGCCGGGGAACCGGTGGGTGGTCAGGGGCCGGGTGCTCTCCCGTTGCCAGCCCTCCAGGTCGGCCGGGGTGAAGTGCTCGTCCTCGCCGGTCATAGCGGTGACCGGCACGTCCAGTGGCGGGGCCGCCTCGTACCGGTAGGCGCCCAGTGCGGTGAAGTCGGCCCGCATCACCGGCTCGTAGTACGCCATCAGGTCGGGGTGCTCCCACAGCTCCTCCGGGATGCCGCCGAGCTGCCTGAGGTGCTCCCAGAAGGCATCGGTCGGCAGCTCCCAGGTGTGCCGCTCCCGGCTCGGGATCGCCGGTCCGCACTCCCCGGAGACGAACAGGTGGGCCGGTGCGGGCCGCCGCTCGGCGCGCAGCCGGCGGCAGAGCAGGAACGCCAGCCGGGCGCCGAGGCTGTGGCCGTAGAGCGCGTACGGGGCGTCGAGCCGGTCCGGCAGCTGCCGGAGCAGGTCGTCGACGATCGCGTCGGGGTCCCGCAGCAGCGGCTCGGAGGCGCGCCGGCCGCGTCCGGGGCGCTCCAGCGTCACGACGTCGACGTCCGGGCAGTACGCGGCCAGTCCCGCGTAGGCGCGCTCGTCGCCTCCGGCGTAGGCGATGCAGAACAGGCGTGGCCGCGGCCGCGGTTGCGGCGTCCGGTGGGCGGGGGTGGTGTCGATCTGCCGGACCATGCGGGTGAGGACTCCTTTCCCGCCCACCTCACGGCAGCGGTCGGCACTCGTGTGCGCCAGCAGGTAGCGGACGCTGTCCAGCCACCGCACCGATCCGCTGATCTGCTCGCTCAGCGTCGTGGCGACGTCCTGGTCGGTGTACGGACGCGCGGTGAGGTTGGCGATCACCGTGGCCCGCAGGGGGGCGAACCGGAAGCCTTTGAGGAAGGCGGCGAACTCGTCGCGGGCGGCGGCCATGAACCGCGAGTGGAAGGCGGCCGAGACCTTCAGCCGGGCGACGCGGGTCCCGCGTGCGTCGAGCGTCCTGTGTGCGCGCTCGATCTCGTCCAGGGCCCCGGACAGCACGGTCTGCACGGGGGTGTTGATGTTGGCGACGTCGAGCCGCGACAGGCCCTCCTCGGTGAGGAAGGCCCGCACCTCGTCCGCGTCCGGCCCCACGACGGCGAGCATGGCCCCGTCCGTGGCCCGGGCCATCAGCTCGCCCCGCTTGACGACGAGCTTCAGTCCGGTCTCGAAGTCGAAGGCCCCGGCGGCGTGCAGGGCGTTGTACTCCCCCAGGCTGTGGCCCAGCAGGTACCCGCCCTCGGGCTCGCCGCGCTCCAGCGAGTCCTGGTAGGCCAGGGCGCCTACGACGTAGAGCGCGGGCTGGGTGAAGCGCGTGTCGTCGAGCCGCCCGTCCGGGTCCGCGAGGCACAGCCGCGGAAGGTCGTAGCCGAGCACGTCGCAGGCGAGCGCGGTCCGTTCGGGGAACCGCTCGAAGAGACCGGCTCCCATGCCGCGGGTCTGGGAGCCCTGGCCGGGGAAGAGCACGGCGGGCGTTCCCTCTGCACAAGCCCTCACGCCGGGCCCGCAGCACAGTGTTCGCGGGTGATGGCAGGGCAGTCGTCCGGCGGGTTCATGGCCTCCCCGTTCAGCGGTGGTCTCCGATGACGGGCATCCTGCGACACCCCCCTTGCAGGGGCCTGGTCAGGACGCTGGCGTATCCCTGCCGTCCGCTGTAGCGGTTTTCCGCCATCCTTGCCGGACTCCTGCAGAGACCTTGCCAATTGCTTACAGGCCGCCAAGATGATCTTGGAACACCCGGTTCGCTATGCAAGGCTCCCTTTTGGGAGGGCACCGGCCGCACGGCGCCACCCGCCTGTCAGCACGATCGCGCGTGCGAGAACGATTGGGACCGACATGCCTTCATCCCCCATACCGAACCCGGCCCCGACCACCCCGACCCCCGAGGTCGGGTCGCACGAGCCCCCCTTCCTGCTGAGCGTTCTGGGCCCCATGTCGGCGCGCCACGACGGCCACGACCTTCCCCTCGGCCCGCCACGCCGCAGAGCCCTGCTCGCCCTGCTCCTGATACGCCTGGGGCGCGTGGTACCCACCGAGCTGCTCATCGAGGAGCTGTGGGGCGAAGAGCCGCCGCGTCAGGCCGTCGCCACGCTCCAGAGCCACGTATCCCACTTGCGCCGCGCACTGCAGGCGGCCGGCGGGCCCGACCGCCCCTCGGTGCTGCGCCACCGCGCGCACGGTTACGTCCTGGAACTCGGCTCCGAACACATCGACGGCTGCCGCTTCGAGCGCCTGGTCGCCGAAGGGCGGCGACTGCTGGAACAGCGCGACCCGCTCGCCGCGCGGGACCGGTTCGCGGCAGCCCTGTCGCTGTGGCGGGGCTCGCCCTTTGCGGAGTTCGACGGCCATCCCCCGCTCAGCGACGAGAGTTCGCGGCTCGAACACGTCCGGCTCACCGCCGTGGAGTCCTGCGCGGAGGCCCGGCTCGCCCTCGGGGAGGCCCAGGAGGTCGCCGCGGGCCTCGACCGCGAGGCACGTCGCCATCCGGCGCGAGAACGCCTGGTCGGCCACCTGATGACGGCCCTGTCCCGGCTCGGTCGGCAGGCCGAGGCGCTCGAAGTGTACGAACGGACCCGCGCCCATCTGGACGAGGAGTTCGGGGTGGGCACGGCCGCCGAACTCCGCCGGGTCAGGACCGCGATCCTGCGCCAGGAGCCGGGGACGGGCGGGCCCACCGCGTCACCACGCCCCGGTCGCCCCGATCCCGCCGGGACCACGCCGGTGGCTGCGGCGACCACGGCCACGAAGGCGGACGGCGGCGAAGCCGCGCGCGGGGCCGAGGCCCACCCACCCGTCCGCGCGGTGCGGGAGCCGCAACGACCGGCACAGAACGAGGCGTCCGGTAGGGGCGGCAGTACGGCAGCGGCCCCGGGCGGGCCCTTCACGGCAGCAGCGGCCGGCCACAAAGAAGGCCCCCGGGCCGACGCCGGGACCACAGCACGGCAACGGGTCGGCGGCAGCGCCGCCACCGACGACCCGGCGGCCACGCGTGCCACCACCAGGTCCGACCACCCGCACCGGCCGACGACGACCGCCGCGGACTCACCGCCGGCCGCCGCGGACTCGCCCGCGAGCGCACCGGCCGCGCGGGCCCCGGAGAACGGCGCGCGCCGGGAGGCCGCGGGGCCCGTGCCCGACGGACCGCGTACCCAGTCGCCGTTCACCGGCCGCAGCGAGGAGTTAGAGCGCCTGACGGCCGCGGCGACGTGCGCGGTCGACGGCCACGGACATGTCGCCGGCGTCCTCGGCCCCGCCGGCGTCGGCAAGACCCGGCTCCTGCTCGAACTCGTCCCCCGGCTGGAAGCGGCCGGCGCCGCCCGGGCCGGTGCGGAGCTGGAGGTGATCTGGAGCCACTGCTTCCTGGACGAGGGCGTACCGCCCTACTGGCTGTGGACCCAGATCCTCAGGCGACTGTCCACGACCCGCCCGGAGGCCTTCCGCGAGGCGGCGAAGCCGTTCGGCGCCCTGCTCGCCCCCCTGATGCCCGAGCGCGCGTCCCGGCCCGGCGGACCGGCCCCCGAATCCGACTGGGGCCAGGCCCGGTTCCTCACCCACGACGCGGTCTGCGAAGTCCTGCTCGCCCTCGCCGCCCAGCGCCCGCTCGTCCTGCTCCTGGAGGACCTCCACTGGGCCGACACCGCCTCGCTGGACCTGCTCAGACTGCTGAGCAGCCGCAGCCAGGGCCACCCGATCGGCATCGTCCTGACCGCCCGCGAGTACGAGGTCGAGTCCGACGCGACGCTGCGCCGGATGCTCTCCGAGGTCCTGCGCGGCCCCAGGACCGAGACCCTGCGGCTCGGCGGACTGTCCCGGCACGCCGTCGCCGCCCTCGTCGTCGCCCAGGCCGGCCCCGGTGTCGACGCGGAGGTCGTCGAGGTGCTGCACCGGCGCAGCGAGGGCAACCCGTACTTCGTCATGCAGCTCCTCTCCCTCCTGGGTGACGCGCGTAGCCTGCGGCGGCCCGACGCGGTGGACGTGCTGCTGACCCGCGTCCCCACGGGCGTCCGGGAGGCACTGCACCAGCGGTTCGCCGCACTGCCCGAGACGGTGCTGTGCGTGCTGCGGCTGTGCGCCGTCATCGGCACCGAGATCGACACCGATCTGCTGGACCTGACCGCCACCGAGAACGAACCGGTCACCGAGGCCCTGGAGTCGGCGATCCGCGCCGGGCTGCTCGGCGAGGATCCCCACCACCCGGAACGGCTGCACTTCACCCACGCCCTGGTGCAGGAGACGCTCATCGACGAGCTCACCCGCGAGGACCGGCAGCGGCTGCACGCGAGGGTCGCCGGGGGGATAACCACCCGCAGGCTCGGACGGGTGGCGGACGAGGAGATCGAGCGGGTCGCCCACCACGCCTGGCACGCCAAGAGCGCCATGCCGACTGCCGAAACGCTTCCCCTGCTGCTGCGCGCCGCCGAGCAGGCCGAGCAGCAACTCGCCTACGAACAGGTGGAGACCTGGCTGCGCCGCGCGGTGCACCTGGTCGGCCTGCTGCCGCCCGGCGACCCCTCGGCCGCGTCCCTGGACCAGCGGCTGCACATCCAGCTCGGCCAGGTGCTGGCCACCACCCGGGGCTACGGCCACGCCGAGGCCGAGACGGCACTCGCCCGCGGACGGGCCCTCAACTCGGTCACCCACTCCCCCGAAGACCCGTCGGTGCTCTGGGCCCTGTGCGCGGCGGACCTCGTCACCGGCCGCTACGACACCTCACGCCGCTACTCCGGCCTGCTCCGGGAGCTCGCCGACCGGGACGGCCAGCCCGTGGCGGTGCTCGGCGCGGCCTACGGCGAGGGCATCGTCCTCCACGTCCGCGGCCAGCTGCGGCAGGCGCTCATCCAGCTGGAGCACGGCGTGGCCATGGCGGACGGCTACGCCCGCGAGGGCCACTCGCTGGCCCGCACCTTCCAGCACGACCCGCGCGTCTCCTGCCGCTCCTACAACACCTTCACCCACTGGCTCATGGGCGACCGGGAGACCGCCACGGCACGCCGCCGCGAGCTGCTGCGCCTCACCGAGGACGACAGCCGGCCCTCCGACCGCTCCTTCGCCCTCTACGTGGACGCGGTCGTGGCGGCCTGGGAAGGCGACGCCGAGACGGCCCGCTCCTCCGGCGCCGAGGGAGTCCGGGTGGCGGACGAGCACGGGCTGCTCTACTGGAAGGCGATGCTCGGCATGCTGGAGGGCTGGGGCCTGACCTGCTCCGGACGGGAGGACGGCCTCGCCCTGATGCACTCCGCCCTCGCCGAACTCCGCAACTCCCGAACCCACCTGCGCCGCCCCCTCCACCTGGGCCTCCTCGGCCAGGCCCAGCACCGGGCCGGACGAACGGAGGACGCCAAGACCACCTTCCACGCCCTCCTCGCAGCCATCGGCCGCCGCGGCGAACACGTCTACCTCCACCCGGAACTCCCCGCCACCCGCCTCCTCCACGACCTCCTGGGCCGCGGCGCGGCGGAGGCGGTGGCGGCGGGGTGAACGACGACGCCCGTACCGGTACGGCCTCCCCGCGGCCGGCCGGTCGGGCACGCCGGAGGCCCCGGTTTCCGCTGGCCGCGCGGGAACTGGCGCGGCCGCTCCGTCGTCGTCATCAGCATGATCGATAACTCCGGAGCCCACCGCTCGCTCCCGCCCGACGAACTGATCGCGGCCTGGGGCGGCGTAGGCCCCTGGTCCCAGCGCGCCGACGCGGACCCGCTCGTCGTGGACTGCGCGCGCCGGCTGGCCGCCGACCCCGGTGGGGAACGGGCGCCGCTGTGGACGTTCGGGCTGGTGTCGATGGCGTCCTACGTGGCGTGGCAGCCGGGCGAGGGGGTGGCGGGCCGTGTCGTGGAGGCGCTGCTCGCCGCCGACCGCGCGCTCGGCGGGCGCGGCTGCGCGCATGAGACGCACCCGTTCCGGACCGCGCTCGACCGCATCGACGACGATGAGGTCGGCATCCTGGTCCCGGAACTCGGCGCCTTCGCGACCCTCGGACGGGCAGAGACGGCCGGCACCGGCCCCGACTCCGACGCCGAGCACGACGACGCCTGGTGGTGCCCGACGAACGTCGCGGCCTGCGCCCGGATCACCGCCGATGTCCTGGCTCCCTTCCGTACGACGGGCATGACGGACACAGCGGGCATCTCGCCCGCCATCCCGCCCGTCATCCCGCGCCGGGACGCCGACGCCCTCCGGTGGCTCTCCTCCACGCTCTGCGACCACCCCTATGGCGACCCCGCCCTGGACCTGTCCCGCCTGGCGCTCTCGCTGCCCGACCACCCGTCCAAGGGCGTCCAGGCCGGCTATGTCGCGGCCATGCACGCCAGTCAGTGGTATGCGGTCTCGGGCCGTATCACCGCTCCCGAAGCCCTCGACGACATGATCGAGGGCCTGGAGAAGGTGCTCGCCCAGCTCGCGGGCAGCACCTGCGCCCATACCCCCGCCGAGCACCCCGAGGCGCACCCCGACCCCGCCGGTGCGGCGCAGTTCGGCTTCTACCTGCGCAGCCCCGGCGGACGCGCGGAGCTGGCCGGGGCCGGCGGCCGCCGGAACGACCTCCTCCGGGGCTGGCTGTGTCCCGCCTTCCTGCACTCCCTCGCCGACGCGGCGCTCGACGAACTGCGCGAGGGCTATGAGGAGTTGTTCGCCCCCAGGGATACGGACCACCTCGACGAGGAGTGCCTGGGCGCGGACGGACGCCTCGCCCTCGACCGGCTGGCCCGCTTGCTGGACGAGGAGGACCCGTCCATCGACGTGGACGACCTCGCGGTGTGGGCGGCCCGCCGCTACCTGCGCGACGAGAGCGCCGATCCGCGGGAACGGGCCGTACTGCTGCTGGTGATGCTCTGGTACGCGGAAGACCCCTACGACGTCCCCTACAACGCGGGGACGGAACTGCGCGACGCCTTGCGCACCGTGGACACTTCGCCGCTCGACGCCGAGTGCCCGCACGGCGGGACCCACCCCGACACCGGCGACCGGCTGCCGTCCCTCCTCGACCACCTCCACGCACCGGGCGAGTCCCCCGCACCCGACGACGGCCTCACCCCCGACGTCTGGCTGTGCCCCCACCACCTCGCCGAGCGCACCCAGGAGGCGCTGGAGGAACTGGACGGCGTCTTCGACGAGGACGAGTAGCGCCCTGCCGCGCACGGCGGCCCGGAGGGCGGGGCCGCCGGCGGCGCGGGACGTCCGCCGGCGGCGGCCTTCCCGGCCACGCGCTGTCGCTGTCCGGACGCTCTACGATCCGGGTTATCCGAACTGGCCGGGCTGGTAGTCGCCGGCGGGCTGCTGGACGATGACGTTCATCCGGTTGTAGGCGTTGATGAGGGCGATCAGGGACACCAGGGCCATGAGCTGCTCCTCGTCGTAGTGCTTGGCGGCGTTCGCCCAGGCCTCGTCGGTCACCCCGCCGGCCGCGTCGGCGATGCGGGTGCCCTGCTCCGCCAGCTCCAGCGCCGCGCGCTCGGCCTCGGTGAAGACCGTGGCCTCCCGCCACGCCGCGACCAGATTGAGGCGCGTCGAGGTCTCACCGGCGGCGGCCGCCTCCTTGGTGTGCATGTCGAGGCAGAATCCGCAGCCGTTGATCTGGCTCGCGCGGATCTTCACCAGTTCCTGCGTCGCGGCCGGCAGTGCCGAGTCCGAGAGCACCTTGCCTGCCGCGCCGAAGTGCTTGATCAGCTTGCCCGCGGCCGGGCTGGCGAAGAGGTTCAAACGGGCTTCCATGGTGTGCTCCTTGGCCGTTGTCGTTGGCTACACCCCTATGACGGAGCCGCCCGGCACGATGTGACACGAACGAGTGTGACGCGCGTCTCCACCGCCTCGCCGTCACGCTCGGGAGCCGTGGACCTGCTCAGTGCGACGACCCCGGGGACGGGAGCCAGGGCGAAGGCGACGTCGCGCAACGCCTCGGTGAGCACCGCATCGGCAACCTGGCCTTGATGTCCTTCAGCGCCTTCGCCCGCGACTTCGCGAAATCCCGTACGAGCTGCTGCTGAGGGACCGAGGAACCCTCACGCAGCCACGGCGTCACCTGACGCGCTTCTCGGCTTCGAGAGCGGCCCGCGCGGTGGACGGCAGGCGAAGCCGGTAGGTGTACCGGGCGTGCCCGGCCTCCTCCGTCTTCACTTCCGTCGTCATGAGCATCAACCCACCTGGGAAGACTGACAGTTGACCCCTGATCTTTACGGTGTCCCTCACCTGCGGGGATGGTGGACGCCCGATCACCCTGACGGCGATCGGCTCTTCCTGCCCTGCTCCGCAGGAGTCCGATTCCTCCCCGGCCTGAAGGCCGGGGAGGAATCGGAGGTTCCCGGTGAACACCCCGAGGTCCCCGGGCCGGGTGGTGGCGCTGGTATCCGGACGGAACAGAAACGGACTGTCGTTCCGGCACGATCTGTTCCATCCGCGAGGATCATGCATATCTAGGGGGAAACATGCGCAGCAAGCTGGCCGGCCTGATCGGCATTGTCGCCTTGGCCGTTGCCTTCGGGACCGGAGTGACGGTGCACCACTTCGAGGCCGACGGGACCGGGAAGGGTGTGCACATTCTGGCCACCAATGAGGGGCCGGGTTCCAGCCTCCGATGAGGGGTCCGGGTTACTGACCCCTGCCCTACGCCTGTGTGCTGCAGCAAAAGGAGCCAAGAGTGCAGCACACAGGCGCACGGCCAGGCGAGCCCAGGACGGCCCGGGGGATGTTCATGGCGGCGAACAGTTCCTCGGCGCTGTGCAGGTGCTCCCGGGCGACGTCCTGCTGTCCCAGCGACTGCTCGGCCTTGGCCATACCGTGCAGTCCGTGCGCCATACCCATGCGGTATCCGATGCTCAGTGCCCTCTGATGGGCACTTCGGTGCAGGCCGAGTGCCCTCTCGTGGTCCCCTCCGCGCTGGTGGACCAGTCCCGCGATGTTCTCGACCTCGCACTGCCAGGTCACCGTACCCAGAGGGCCGACGAGCGCGAGTGCTTGATCGATGTACGTCATCACCTCGTCGCCCTGTCCGTTCCGCTGGTGGAGAACGGCGCGCAGAGCCAGGGACATCGCCCGGTTCCTGGGCATCACGGAGTCCTCGCCCAGTGCCAGGGCCCGTTCGAGGTACCGCTGTGCCGATGCGTCGTCGCCTCCGTCCAGGTGCGCGATGACCAGGTCGTTGAGGGCGGCCACCTCGTGCTCCCGCTCCCCGACTTCCCGGCAGAGCATGACGGCCCGTTCGGCGGCGGCGACCGCTTCCATGGTCCGGCCCTGCCACAGGTGCAGGGTGCTGAGATTGCACAGCGCGATGGATTCCCGTCTGAGGGTTCCGAACTCGCGGTGCAGCGCGATTCCCCGCAACAGCAGGTCGTATCCCTCGGAGAGGCTGCCGAGCACGATGTGTGCCCAGCCGAGCAGGTCGAGGAAGGCCGCCTCGCTGACGGGATCCCCGTGCGACCGGGCCACCCGCAGACCCTCCTCCGCGGCCTGTGCCGCCAACCGGAACTCTCCGAGTATCTGGTGGGCCGAGGCCAGGTTGGCCAGGCTCAGGCACAGGGCCTGGGTGTCCGCCGCCCGGCGGGCCACGGCCACCGCGACCTCGGCCAGCTCCCGGAAGTCCTGGATGGCTCCCTGCGCATGCAGGTGGAGCACCGTGTTTCTGGCCAGGTAGCTGGCCAGGCGGTGGAAGTCGTGTTTCTGTCCCAGCCGGACGGTGGCCTGAAGGGCCCTGCTCTCCCGGTCGTACCACCGGCGGGCGGTCTGTGCGTCGCGGAACGCGGGCAGCCCCGGCGCGTTGCCGGGCGGAGCGGACGCACACTGGCGCAGTCCGGGGAACAGGATCCGGCACGCCTCGTTGGTGGCACCCAGGTAGTAGTTCAGCAGCCGGCCTACCGCGATGTCCTTCTCGTGCCTCACGGAATCGTCCCAGAGGCTGCGGGCAAAGCTGCGGATGAGGTCGTGGAAGGAGTACCGCCCTGCCTCGTACTGCTGCAGTAGTTGCGAGTCGAGCAGGTCTTCGAGCATTTGCTCCGCGTCTTTGGGCGTCATGTTCGTCAGAGCCGCGGCCGCATGGGGATCGAAGTTCGGCCCGGGGTGTACTCCCAGGAGCATGAACGCCCGGCGGTGCTCCTCGCCCAGGGCCTCGTAGGAGAGCTGGATGGTCGTGGCGACGCTGCGCTCGGTGGAGCGGAGCTCCGTGAGCAGGGCGTCCTCCTCGCGGAGCCGGTCGACGAAGTACTGCAGCGTCCAGCGGGGGCGGTTGTGGAGCCTGGCCGTGGCGATGCGCAGGGCGAGCGGCAGGTGCCCGCAGAGAGTGGCCAGTGACTTGGCGGCTTCAGGGTCGGCGGCCACGCGTTCCTCGCCGAGAGTGCGGGTGAGCAGCGCCGCGCTGTCCTGCGGCGGCAGCGTTCCCAGGGATATCCAGTGGGCCCCGTCGAGGTCGAGCAGTCGGCAGCGGCTGGCCACCAGGACCAGGCACTCGCGCGTGACGGGCAGGAGCGGGCGTATCTGAGCGGCCTCGGCCGCGTTGTCGAGGACGAGGAGCAGTCTGCGCGAGGCCGAGGCGGCCTGCCACATCGCGAAACGGCTTTCGGTGTCATCGGGGACGGCGCTGTTGGGAGTTCCCAGGGCGCGCAGCAGTATGCGCGCCGCCTCCTCGGGCGCGAGGGGGCGTTCCCCCGGGGTGAAGCCGCGCAGATCGATGTAGAGCTGCCCGTCCGGATACGAGGCGGCCAAGCGGTGGGCCGCACGCACGATGAGGGTGGTCTTGCCGGCGCCGCCCATCCCGTCGACGGCAACGATCCGCACCCCTTCGCCCGCCTGTCCCCGATCGAGCAGGTACCCGAGTTCCAGGTGACGGCCGGTGAAGTCCGGTAATTCATAGGGCAGGGTGCACGGGGCGTTCTCGGCGGCCCGCGCTCCGTCGGACGGCCGGAGGGAAGGGGCCGAAGGCGCGGGCGAGGGCGTGTCCAGTTCGGGGCTGGCCCGCAGGATCTTCTCGAACAGGCCGGCCAGGTCCGGGCAGGGGCTGATGCCGAGCTCTTCCGCCAGCAGGTCCCGTACGGCGGTGTACTCGTGGAGCGCCTCGGCCTGCCGGCCGGCACGGTACAGAGCGAGCATCAGCTGGGCGCGCAGGCCCTCGCGCAGCGGGTAGGCGTCGGCGAACTCGCGTATCTCGCTGACGATGTCGCTGTCCTCGCCCAGCTGGAGCCTGAGCGCGAAGAGCTCCTCCACCGCGGCCAGTCGCCGTTCCTCCAGGACGGTGGACGCCGCGTCGAGGACCGGCCCGCCCGTCCCGTTCAGCACCGGGCCCCGCCACAGCGCCAGGGCCTTGCGCAGCTCCCCGGCCGCCGCACCGAACTCCCCGTCGGAGCGGTCGGACGTGGCCCGCTGGACATGGCGCGAGAAGAGGTGCAGGTCGACCTGGAGCGGCTCCACGGACACGCGGTACCCCGCGTCCTCGGTCACGATCAGCGCCGGACCATCGGGTATGCGCCGCCGAAGGTCGGCTATGGCTTTGCGGACCTGCTGCTTGGCGGTATCGGGTCCGGCTTCCCCCCAAGCCGTCTCGATGAGGCGCTCGATGGGCACCGTCCGCCCGGACTCCAGTAGCAGGGACGTCAGAATGCGTTCCTGAAGCGGCCCGCCGAGCTTGATCCGATGCCCGTCGGCCAGGCATTCCAGGGATCCGAGAACGTTGAATCGCAATCCGCGATTTTCTCTTGTTGTCACAGTGCACCCCCCATGTGCTGCCTGGAAAATACCAGTTCGAGGGGACTACCGCAGCGCGCGGTACGGGACCGGTAGGTGAGTGGTATCACCGCCAGGCAGGCTCCTTGCAGCCACCGAAAGTGGCGCTCCTCCGCGCCTCCCGAGGCATCCGACCGGTGCCGGAGGCGGCGGAGCGGAATGCGCTCGGATCGAAATCCCTGCGCACGTAACGGCGTCGGCACATCGTGCGACGCGATTTACAAAGGAGTCATGACCATGGCACTTGCGACCACTGTCGCCAGCTGTCTCGTATGCGACACCGAATTCCAGGTGCGCGAGGACTGGGAGAAGGGTGAGATCACCGAGTGCGGGGCCTGCGGCCAGGAGCACGAGGTCGTCGAGAAGTCCGCGGCGGGCATACGCCTGGACCTCGCCCCTGAGGTGGAAGAGGACTGGGGCGAGTGACCACCTCCGACCAGGTCCTGCTCTCGGTCACGATGCTGCGCCCGGAGGAGAAGCTCCTCCTCGGCGCACTGCGTGACCAGGGCCTGACAGCGCGACCGCTGCTCATGGAGGATCTGGCCGAGATCGTGGCGGGCCACCCCGGCCCGCCCGCTCTCGCCCTGATCAGGAACCTTTCCCACCGGGAGGCGATCAGCGTCTCCCACCGCCTGGAACACGCCGGAGTCCCCACCCTCAACCGCGCGGCAGCGATCGAGACGTGCAACGACAAGGGCCTGCAGTCGTTGCTCTTCGCACAGCACGGGATTCCGCACCCTGAGACCCGACACGCCTTCAGCCTCGACCAGGTCCGTCGGACCGTCGCCGAGATGGGCATGCCCGCCGTGGTCAAGCCGGTCAGCGGTTCCTGGGGACGGGGCGTCAGCAAGATGACCCATCCCGACTGCGTGGAGGCGTGGGCCGCGGGCCGCGAGTCCGCCGATGCCATGGGAAAGCAGTTCCCCGTCGTCGTGCAGGAGTACATCGACAAGCCCGGCCACGATCTGCGGGTGGTGGTCGTCGGGCGGACCCCGGTGGTGGCCATCCAGCGGGTGTCGGACGACTGGCGCACCAACACCCACCTGGGCGCCGAGGTCCGGCGCGTCGAGCTCACCGCGGAGATGGAGAAGCTCTGCGGCCAGGCCGTCGACGCCCTCGGACCCGGCTTCTACGGGGTGGACCTGGTCGAGGACCGGTCCACGGGCGAACTGCTCGTGCTCGAAGTGAACGCCAATCCCGAATTCGCCCGTTCCTCCGCCCAGCACGGAGTGAACGTGGCCGGCCACCTCGCCGCCTACGTGGCGGAGACCCTCACGGCCTCAGCCGTGTGACACGGAGAAGACCCATGGAACTGTTCGACACCGCAACGGTGCTCGCCCGCGTCCTCACCACGGGCGTGGTCATGAGCATCGAGAAGAGCGACCGGGAACTGCCCGGCCTTGAACGACTGCTGACCAAGCAGACCGGACGCGCACGAGCCGTGCTCGTCAACAGCCGTACCGCCGCCATCCACGCGGCGCTCGCCGGCCAGGGCATCGGGCACGGCGACACCGTCACCGTCCCCGAGCCGGACGCGGCGACCGGCCGCTTCCTGCGCTGGCTCGGCGTCAGTGCCGGGGATCGGGGGCCGGCCGCGTACGACTACGTGTCGCTGGGTTCGGCGAACGCCGATCAGCTGGGCGAGCTCACCGGGGCCGCCACCGCCCCCGCCCTCGTCGTGGACCTCACCGGACTCGGCTTCGGGCCGGCCGCCGCCGTCCTCACCGACGACGAACGGGTCTGGGCCCGTGCCGAGCGACTGAAGATCTTCGGCGCCTACGACCTGCGCACGATGTGGACGCAGGAGGAGGCCGACGCCTCCCTGGTGCCCGGGGTCCAGTTCAACTACCGGCTCAGCCCCCTCGTGGCCGCCTGCGTGCGGATGGCCCTGACCCAGGCGGCACGTCCCGCCACTCCCACCGGAGCACGCTCATGATCACTGATTTCCCGGCAGCCCCGCTGCCCCTGCCCGACCCCGCCGAACTCGACGCCGAACTCGCCGCCCTGGGCGGCGAGGCCCTGATTCCCAAGGCGTCGCGTCGCACCCTCTTCCCGGTCATCACCAAGGAAGACGTCTTCAACCTCATGCTCGCCCAGCGGCAGGCGCCCGAGAAGGTCGTCGCCGACTTCGCCGAGGCCTACCGCTCCTACGTCGGTGCGGCGTACGCACTGCCCACGGCCAGCGGCACCTCCAGTCTGCACATGGCCCTCGTGGGCGCCGGCGTACAGCCCGGCGACGAGGTCATCGTGCCGGCGTTCACCTTCATCGCGACCGCGCAGGCCGTCGTCGCCGCGCACGCGATCCCCGTGTTCGTCGACATCGACCCCGTCACCTACTGCATGGACCCCCAGGCCGCGGCCGCCGCGATCACCGACCGCACCCGCGCGCTGATGCCGGTGCACGTGCACGGGCTGCCCGCCGATGTGTCGGCCCTGCGCACCCTCGCCGACCGGCACGGCATCGCCCTGGTCGAGGACGCCTCGCACGCCCATTCCGCGAAGGTCGGTGAGCAGGTGGCCGGCTCCATCGGAGATGCCGCGGGCCAGAGCCTGATGGCCGACAAGAACTTCCCGCTCGGCGGCGAGGGCGGCATCGCGTTCTTCGCCGCCGAGGAGAGCTACGACCGGGCCCTGGCCTACCTGGAGCGGCACGGCATCGACTACGGCATGTCGTGGGTCGCGGCGGCCTTCGGCGCCAGCCAGCTCAAGCGGCTGCCGTACTACGACGAGATCCGGGCACGCAACGCCGCGCTGCTCGGCGAGGCGCTGAGCGGGACCGGCCTGTTCACCCCGCCGCACGTACCCGGCGGGCACGTCCACGCGTACAACATGTACCGCACCACCCTGCACCCCGAGGCCGTGGGCCTGGGCGACATACCGGTGTTCGCGGTCAAGGAGGCGGTGCACGAGCTCCTGGTCGCCGAGGGCGTCCCGGCCCGCGAGTGGCAGAACACCCCGATCCCGTGCCACCTGCCCTTCCAGCACCGGGACGGCTTCGGAAACGGCTACCCGTTCACGCTCAACCCCGGCGCCGTGCGCGACCACCGTCCCGAGGACTTCCCGGTCACCCTCGGCATGCTCGACAGCACCCTCGTCCTCTGCCGCGAGCTGCGCTCCCCGGTGGAGTACGAGCGGATCCTGCGCTACGCCGACGCCTTCCGGAAGGTCGCCCGCCGCCCCGACGCCATTCGCAAGCTCGTCGAGACCCGCGACTACAGCCGTCCCTACGACAAGGCGGCCCGCCTTGGCTGACGCCGTGCACGAGAAGATCCGCGTCGCCGTCCTCGGCGCCAGCGGCTACACCGGCGGCGAGGTGATCCGGCTGCTCCTGGAGCACCCGCACGTGGAACTCGCGTTCCTCTCTGCGGAGCGCGCCGCGGGCACGGCCGTCGGCAGCAGCCACCCCTGGCTGCGCAACCACCCCAAGGCGTCCGGCCTCACGTTCCGGCCGCTGGCCGAGCTCGCGGACGCCGACACCGTCGATGTCGCCTTCGGCTGCCTGCCCACCGGCGCACTGCCCGAGCAGCTGCCGCTGGTCGCCGACCGGGCCAAGCGCGTGTTGAACCTGGGCGGCGACTTCCGGCTGCGCGACGACAAAGAGGTCGGCAGGCACTACCCGAGGACCGCGGCCCACCCGCCGCTGGAGGATTTCGCCTACTACGTACCGGAGTTGAGCCCCGGCATCCCCACCAGCCGGTTCGTCAGCCTGCCCGGGTGCATGGCCGTCACCACGGTCTACGCCCTGTACCCGCTGTTCGCCGGCGCCGAACCGCTGGTCGCCGACCGGGTGGTGGTCGACGCCAAGACCGGGTCCACCGGGGGCGGCCGCGGAAGCGGCGAGCAGCCGGCGGAGCGCAGTGGCAACTTCCGGGTGCACAAGCTGCACGGCCACCGGCACGCGCCGGAGGTCCAGCAGGCCCTCGCCGACTTCACGGGCGCCGCGGTCGATCTGCGGTTCTCCACGCACAGCATGGACGTCTCGCGCGGCATCATGGTGAGCGCCTACTCCGAGCTGCGGTCCGGAGTCACCCCCCTCGACGTCAAGCGCGCCTACGCCAAGGCGTATGTCGGCAGGCAGTTCGTGCGGGTCCGCCCGGCGCCCAAGGCGCCGCAGGACTTCCCCATGCTCAAGGCCGTCACCGGCTCCAACGTCGCCGAGGTGGCGGTAGCCGTCCGCGACGGTCAGTGCGTCACGGTGGCCGCCCTCGACAACCTGATCAAGGGCGCGGCGGGCCAGGCCATCCAGGCCATGAACCTCATCCACGGCTTCGACGAGGCGGCCGGGCTGCCGATCACGGCGGTGTCGCCATGACCCGGCCGCTGTATGTCATCAAGGTCGGCAGTGCGACGCTCGACCGCGAGGCCATCCACAAGGAGATCGCCGACGTGGCCGCCCGCGGCGCCCGGGTGCTCCTGGTAGCGGGCGGGGCCACGGGCATCGAACGCCACTACGCGGCGATCGACCGCCCGGTCCCCACGCTCCGGCTGACCAACGGCGACGTGGTGCGCTACTGCCCTCCCGAGGAGATGGACCACCTCGTCGACGCCTACGAGCGGGTCACTCTGCCCGCCGTGGAACGCGGCCTGCGGGCTGCGGGCCTGAGGGTGTTCACGGCCGTCGCCGCGCGGGGCGGCCTGGTCGTCGGCCGGGCCAACCGCCCGCTGAAGGCGCTGTCGGCCGAGGACCGCCCCGTCGTGATCCGTGACCACCGGGCGGGAGTACCCGCCGAGGCCGACACCGAGGCGCTGAACGCCCTGCTCGACGCGTACGACGTGGTCTGCCTGTCCCCACCGGTCGCGGACCGGGACGGCGGCGCTGCACTGAACGTGGACGCCGACGTACTGGCCGCGGTGCTCGCGGTCGCCCTGGACGCCGACCACCTCCGGCTGGTCACCGGCACCGCGGGACTGCTGACCGACCCGGACGCCCCGGACTCGACGCTGCGCGACGCCTACCCGGGCGACGGGGCGCGGTACGCCGGCGGGCGGATGCGCCAGAAGGTGCGCGCGGCCGAAATCGCCCTGCAGGACAGCGGCGCCGACGTGGCGATCACCGGCCCGCACACCATGGGCGAGGCCTCCGGCTGGACCCGGTTCTGGCGCACCAGGGAGCCCGCCGACGACCTCGCCCTGCTCACCCGCGCGGTCTGTGTGCCCTCGGTCTCCGGCGACGAGGCGGAACTCGCCTCCTGTCTCGCCGAGTGGTGCCGCGAGCGGGGCATCGAGGCCCGCATCGACCCGGCGGGCAACCTCGTCGCGACCCGGGGTACCGGTTCCCGCCGGCTGCTGCTCCTGGGCCACCTCGACACCGTCCCGCACCATTGGCCCGCCGAGTGGCGCGACGGTGAGCTGTGGGGGCGCGGCAGCGTCGACGCCAAGGGCAGCCTCGCCGCCTTCCTGGAGGTGCTGACGGACGCGGCGATACCCGAGGACGGCCAACTGGTCGTGGTCGGCGCGGTCGAGGAGGAGATCTCCTCCTCGAAGGGGGCGTTCCACGTACGGGACCACTACCCCGCCGACGCGGTCGTCATCGGCGAGCCCAGCGGCTCGGGGAAGCTGACCCTCGGTTACTTCGGGCTCTTCAAACTGGCGGTGACCGCCTCGGTGCCCACCGGTCACTCGGCCGGCCAGGACGCGGTGTCCGCCCCGGACCGCCTGACCCGCGCCCTGGCCGAGATCCGCGCGTCGGTGCTCGACCACGCGCCCGAGGCGCTCAGCGCGGTCATCGACATCCGGTGCGAGCCCGGAGCGGAGCGCAACCTGGCGCACGGAATCCTCAACTTCCGGGTGCCGCCGGGGGCCGATCTGGAGGCGCTGCGCACCGCCGCGCTCCGGCACGCCGGTGACGGTGTCGACATCGAGGCGCTGCGCGCCACCCCGGGTCACAAGGGTGGCCGCTCGGGCCCCCTGGCCAAGGCGTTCACCCGAGCCTTCGCCGAGGCCGGGCTCAAGCCCCGCTTCGTGGTGAAGAAGGGGACGTCGGACATGAACACCCTGGCGACCACCTGGCACGACGTGCCGATGGTGGCGTACGGGCCGGGCGACTCCGCCCTCGACCACACCGACGAGGAGCGGATCGGCGGCGAGGAGTACCGCGCCGCCCGGGCGCTGCTCGCCGACGCGGTGAACCGCTGGTTCGCCCTTGCGGAAGGGAGCGGCCGATGACTGCCGTGCTCGACGGTCCCACCGACGCCGAGGTCCTCGCCTCGACCCTGGCCGAACGAGCCCTCAAGGCCCGGCGGCTGGTCGTCGACATGGCGGCGTCCGAGCGCGGCTGCCATCTGGGCGGCAGCCTGTCGGTGCTCGACATCCTGATCGCCGCCCTGCACCGGGCTTCGGCCGCGGACGGCACGGAGGTCGTGCTGAGCAAGGGGCACGCCGCCGCGGGCCTGTATGCCGCGCTGCACGTCAGCGGCGTGCTGCCGGAGAACCCCGCGCCGCTGTACGGCCGGGCGGGCCGGCCCTACACCGGCCATCCGGGCCCCAAGGTGCCCGGCGTCCGGTTCCCCACCGGGAGCCTCGGTCACGGCGTGCCGTACGCGGCGGGCTGGGCCCTGGCCCGCCGGATCGGCGGACAGAGCGGCCTGGGCATCGCCGTCGCGGGTGACGGTGAGCTCCAGGAGGGGCTGGTCTGGGAGACCTGCCAGGTGGCCGCGGCGCAGGAACTGGGCAACTTCGTGCTGGTCGTGGACCGCAACGGCGGGCAGAACGACGGGCTGGTCGCGGACATCTCGCCGCTGCCCGGTCTCACCGAGCGGTTCGCCGCCTTCGGGTTCGAGGTCGCGGAGGTCGACGGGCACGATCCGGCCGCCCTGACCGAGCTGTTCGCCGGGGACCGGTCGGCGGCCCGCCGCCCGCTCGCCGTCGTCGCCCACACCGTCAAGGGCAAGGGAGTGCCGGCCGTGGAAGGCAAGGCGGGTTCTCACTACGTGACCATCGACAGCGCGCGGGCCGCGAAGTGGAAGCGAGCGATCCGATGACTCTCTCCGGCCGTGACGCCTACCGCGACGAGCTGACCGCCCTCGCCGCCGAGGACGCCCTGCTCGTCTGCCTGGAGGCGGACCTGGGTGGCAAGAACCATCCCTTCCAGACCGCGCACCCCGACCGGTTCTTCAACGTGGGTATCGCCGAGGGCGCCATGGTCGACATGGCAGCGGGACTGGCCGCCGGCGGCTACAAGCCGTTCGTCAGTACCTTCGCCCCCTTCGCGGCGCTGCGGGCCGCGGAGAGCCTGAAGCTGACGCTGGGCTACCTGAACGCCGGGGTCACCGTCGTGGCACCGTACGCGGGTGTGTCCGGTGCCTGGTTCGGCACCACCCACCACTGCCTGGAGGACCTCGCGGTGCTCCGCAGCGTTCCCGGCGTGACCATCGCGGCTCCCTACGGCGAGGCCGAGATGCGTGCGGTCGTACGGTCCGCGGCGCGCAGCGGCAGGCCGCACTACATCCGCACGGGCCGCAACGCCGCGTACGAGTCGCTCGACCTGCCCGGCGGCGAACCGCCCCTGGTCAACTGGGAGTTCCAGGCGGACCCCGATGACGTCTGCCTGGTGTCGGTGGGCGAGGAGGGCACCCGCCTGTCGCTGGCCGCCCGCGCCGCCACCGGGGTCTCCCACGCACACCTGACCTATCTGGACCACGAGCACCTCGCCGGCGCGGCCGCGGAACTGGCAGACCGGCACACCCGGTTCGTCGTCGTCGAGGAACACCGCGGTCAGGGCGGCGTGGCCGAAGCGCTCGCGCTGCTGCTGCCCCGGTGCGAGGTGGTGGGTGTGAACGCGGGCCACGACTGGCCCTCCGAGGGCGGCGACCACCACGAGGTCATGGCCCGCCTCGGCTTCGATCTGCCCGCCGTGCGCTCCGCGGTGGCCCGGCTGCGCACCGGCGCCTCGGGTCCGCTACCCGCGGGCGGCCGCGCCCGCTGACCCTCTCCCGTCTCTCTGCAATCACCCCGAAACCCCTTGAAGACAAGGAATCTCCCATGCATATCCTCATGATCGAATGCAACCCGAACGGCATCGCCGGCATCGCCAACGCCCTGGAGCTCGGGCACGACGTGACCTTCGTCTCCGCCGACCCCGACTTCTACCTGGGCGCCTCGCCGCTGGCCGAGGCCGCGTTCGCGCACCCCCGGTGCGAGGTGATCAAGAGCGCGAAGGTGTTCTCCATCGACGAGCTGGAGCGGCTCGCCAAGGAGGTGCACGCGGCGAAGCCGGTGCACGGCGTCATGACCTACAGCGAGTACCACACGGTGCACGCGGCGTCGGTGGCCCGCTCCCTGGGCCTGCCGGGCATGAGCGTCGACGCGGCCCTCAACGCCCGCCACAAGCACCGCACCCGGCTCGCCCTGCGGGACACCGACGTGCGTCAGCCGCGGTTCGTGCACGTCGCCGAGCCCACGTCCGGCGACGCCATGGAGGCCGCGGTCCGGGAGATCGGCTTCCCGTGCGTGGTGAAGCCCTCCGACGGCACCGCGAGCCTGCACGTACTGCTGCTCCGCGACGAGGAGGAGCTCGCCGCGTACCTCGCGGAGCTGGCGTCGGTCGCCGACTACGGGCGCGGAGTCACCCGCATCCCGGACATCGTGGTCGAGGAGTTCGTCGAGGGCGAGCTGGTCTCCGTCGAGGCCTGTGTGCTCCAGGGCGGCGAGATCGTCAACCTCGGCATCACGGACCGCAATCTGAGCGGCTTCCCGTACTTCATCGAGATGGGCCTGACCTACTTCCGCGGCCACCCGCTGCAGGACGAGCTGTACGCGATGAACGAGAAGGTCCTCAAGGGCCTCGGCATCGACTTCGGATTCATCCACGCCGAGTACTTCCTCGCCGCGGACGGCCCGGTGCTGTGCGAGGTCAACGGCCGGCTCACGGGCGGCATCGTGCCGCAGCTGATGGAGCTCTCCAGCGGCGTCAACGCCTACCTGGAGGTGATCCGCCAGGCCCTCGGCGAGCGTCCCGAGCTGCCGATCCCCGGCGACGTCATCGCCAGCGGCCACTGGTTCGGCTCCCCCGTCGAGGGCGAGCTGGTCTCCATCGGCTTCGACCGGATCAAGGACGCCCCGGGCTTCGTCGAGGCCCTCGCGTACGCCAAGCCGGGCCGTCGCGTGTCGCGCCTGTCGAAGAGCAACTTCGACTGGCTCGGCCACCTCATCTTCACCGGTCAGGACCGGGACGAGGCGGCCGGGCGGGTCAAGGCGGCCCTGGACGACATCGAGTTCACCATTTCCGTGCAGGTCGCCCGATGATGCGCGTCGCGATTCCGGAGCTGGACCCGACGGCGGTCTTCGACGTCACCGTCGAGGACGGGCACTTCTCCCGCATCCGGCCCGTCGCCGAGCGGAAGGCCGACGACCTCGCCACGCCCGAGCTGTGGCCGGGCCTCGTCGAGACCCACGCCCATGTGGGACTTCCCGCCAACTTCGACGACTCGCTGGAAGACCCCCGTATCGTCGCGCTGCAGTACCTGTACAGCGGAGTCACGCACGTCGTCGACATGTTCGGCTTCCCGCTGGTCGAGGAGGCCTGGGAGTGGGGCCGCGCGGAATCGGCGCTGCCCTACCCGGAGCTGGTGCACTGCGGTTACGCGGTCACCGCGATGACGAACGCCGCCGGCCTCACCGGCCACGGCGTCGAGTTCCCGGCCCCGGTGCACATGATCGCCACCGAGACCGATCTCGAACACGCGATACGTTCCAACGTCGAACGCGGCGGCACCTTCCTCAAGGTGATGTTCACGGACGGCACCGAACAGCCGGGCAGCCCGGTGAAGTTCTCCCGGCTGTCCCGGCGGGTGCTGGAGTTCACCGCCCGGATCGCCGCGGAGCGCGGCATCACCGCCGTCATCGACTGCAACACCCTCCAGGAGACCCGCTGGGCCTACGAGTGCGGCTTCCGCCTCTTCGCCCACACCGTGCGGGACCGGACGCTCGACGCGGCCGACTGGAAGGAGTTCGAGGGTGCCCGGTTCGTCTCCACCCTGGCCGGCCTGCGCACCATGATCCTGACGGGCGAGGAGTTCCGGGCCGAGTACGGGCGCGAGGGCTTCGCCGAGACCCAGGACCTCCGCAACCTGGAGTTCGCCCAGGGCATCGAGAAGCCCTACGGCATCGAGTACGGCTGCCAGGAGACCCGCACGGCAGCGCTGGCCGACATGCGCCGCAACGCCCTGGCCACCCTCCGCGAGGGCGCGTTGCTGATCGGTACCGACTCGGGCAACACCGGCGCGTACCACGGCTACTCCCTCCTGAGCGAACTCGACCTGCTGCGCGGCGAGGACGCCTCGCTCGAGGGGCCGTTGCGGCACCAGGCGACGATCGGGGGCCGCCGCTACTTCGACGAGCTGAGCGGCGACACCCACGGCGACCATCCGCTGAGCGCCGGCGCGGCCGCCACCTACAACCTGCACGCTCCGGGCCGGCCGCTGTCCGCCCTCCCGCTGAGCACCGTCGTCCGGGGCGTGCCGATCGACCGGCAGGCCGTCGTGCGCACCATCGCCGAGCTGCGGGCCGCGGACACGGACCGGAAGGAGGAGCGGTGATCAGGCAACGCAAGCGCGCACTCATCGGTGTGGTCGGCGGCATCCTCCTGGCCAATACGGGGAGTTACATCTGGTTCCCCGTACTCGTCGCCACCCTCGGCGGGACCGACAGCGGGTTCTGGGCGGGCGTGGTCATGTGTATGACGTACGTCGGCCGGCTGCTCGCCACCTTCTGCTACGAAGGGATCGCGGCACGCGCCGGTGTCCGCGGGGGCGTGTTCCTCGGTACGGCGCTGGAAGCCGTGGCCCTCGGGCTCATGGGGTTCACCGACGGCGTGCTCGCGTACAGCGTGCTCGCGTTCTTCATCGGCTTCGGCTCAGGGGTTTCCTTCCCCGGGCTGAAGAACGTCCTGGTCTCCTTTCCCGAGGAGGAACGGCCCAAGGCGTTCTCCGCGTTCCAGATGGCGGGGCAGGTCGGCCTCTTCGGGGGCGCGTTGCTGGGCGCGGTACTGGCGCACGTGGAGCTGCGGACCCTGTTCTCGGTGGTGTTCGCGTTCTTCATCGGCTTCTGCCTGATCACCTCGGCACTGATTCCCCGAGAGGGTTTCGAGCGTGCGCCGGGCGCCACGGGCGGGCGCGCTCCGCTGTTCAGCCTGACCGCGTTCAAGGGCATCGAGGTACGCGGCGCCACCCGCTACTTCCTGCTGTCCGCCGCGTTCTGGTTCCTGTCCCTGGGCTTTGTGGTCGGTATCCCCCTGCACATGGCGGCATACGTCCCGGGGTGGGCGCCGTCCGCGCCGTTCTGGATCACCGGTCTCAGCATCCTGGTGCTCCAGTACCCGCTGTTCAAGCTGTTCGACAAGCGGTTCAGCCCGGGGGCGGTGATGGCCGTCGGCCTGGCCGGAATGACCACCGCGTTCGTCGCCTTCGGGGCCGGCCGCACCGCCCCCTGGGTGGTGGTCGGCTGTCTGACGGTGGTGCTCGGAGAGATCCTCTTCGTGCCGTCGTTCGACCTCTGGATCGCCCGCAGAGTGCCCGAGCACCGGCTGGCCAAGGCCATGGGCGCGATGCACTTCTTCCGCAGCGCGGGGAACATGGTCGGCTCCCTGGCCGCGGGGGTCCTGTTCGACCTGTCGCGCTCCCTCGATGTGGCGGGTGGCAACTGGTACGTCGCGGCCCTGCTGGCGGCGGGCTGTGCACTCATCTGCCTGAGCGGCCGGAACTCCGGCGCGGCCGAGGAATCTCCGGGGACCGAGGACACAGAAGGCACGGGGAACGAAGAGAAGGTGAGGGAGAATGTCTGACATCTGCGTCATCGGGGGCACCCGGTACTTCGGCAAGGTACTGGTCCGACAACTGCTGGACGACGGGCACCGGGTCACCCTCGTCAATCGCGGGCAGACCCCCGACTCCTTCGGCGACGCGGTGCGGCGGCTGCGCGCCGACGTCAACGTCCCCGGAGAGCTGACCACCGCGGTGGCGGGGCAACGGTTCGACGCGGTGGTCCATCAGATGTGCTACACGCCGAACGCCGCCGTGGAGGCGTGCGAGGCATTCGGCGAACGGGCCGGGAAGCTCGTCATGACCAGCACCATCGAGGTGTACAACAAGGACACCTTCCGCTGGCGGTTCCCGGCCCCACAGCTCAGTGCCCGGGCCCGCGAAGAGGAACTCGACCCGGCGGACTACGACTTCGACACCGGCCTGCCCTGGTACACACCCGGCTACCTGGACGCCCACTACGGCGAGGGAAAGCGCCAGGCCGAAGCCGCGCTGACCCGCCGCGCGAAGGCGCCGGTGCTGCTGGCCCGGGTCGCGCATGTCCTGGCCGCGGAGGGCGACTTCACCGGCCGTCTGCAGTTCCACCTCGACCACATCAGGGCCGGGCAGCCCGTCGTCGCCCACACGGCCCCGGGTCGGACCTCACTGGTACGGGCCGACGAGGCCGCCGGCTTCCTCGCCTGGGCGGCCTCCTCCGACGCCACCGGAACGGTCAACGTCGCGTCTCCGGACACCGCCGACGTCTATGACGTCTGCGCCGCGGTGGAGAGCGCGACCGGACTCACGGCCGACGTGATCGAGAAGGAGGACCCCTCCGGCGACCCCGACCTGTCCCCGTTCTCCTGCCCGTCGGACTTCGGTATGTCCAGCGACCGGGCGGCGGCCCTCGGCTACCACTTCACCCCGATCGCCCAGTGGCTGCCCACGGTCGCCCGTAACGCCCTCGCCGGCTGAGCCGGCTCCCCTCCACGCCAAGGAGCAGTGATGTTCGACCTCATCGTCATCGTCCACGTCCCCGAGTCCGACGACATCGCGCCGGTGGCCGATGCCCTGGCCCGGATGCGCCCCCTGTGTCTCGCCGAGGACGGCTGCGTCAACTGGGAGGCGTACCACTCGCAGGACGACCAGGGGCGCTTCGTCCTCGTCGAGCGCTGGGCGAGCCGCGCGCACTGGGAGGCCCACGGCTCCGGCGACGCCATCCAGAAGATCTACCTCCAGGAGATCATGCCGCGCATCGAACGCGAGGTGCACCCGAGCAGTCCGGTGAGCAGCGCGCAGTAGCAGACGACAGGGCAACGGGGTGTGGACCGTCTTCGCCAACGGCTCCACACCCCGCCGCGTGACCCGCCGATTCGGCAAGAACACTGGGGTGCTTCAACGATGGATTGTGCTGGCCATGGCATGCGTGGTCTCCCTTCACGCGCCGTCGCGGTCGTCGGGATCGGCTGCCGGTTCCCGCAGGCGGACGGGCCCGACGCGTACTGGCGGCTGCTGCGCGGCGGCGGTGACGCGATCACCGATCGGCGCGGCCGGGGTCCGGCGCGCGGCGGTTTCCTCGATCGGGTGGACGGGTTCGATCCCGAGTTCTTCGGTATCTCACGGCGAGAGGCCGTGGCCATGGACCCGCAGCAGCGGCTGGCCCTCGAACTGGCCTGGGAGGCACTGGAGAACGCCAGGACCCTGCCGGGCGACCTTGCGGGCAGCCGGACGGGCGTGTACCTGGGGGCGATCGCCGACGACTTCGCGACACTGCTGCACGGCCTGGGGCCCGACGCGGTGACCGGGCACACGCTGACCGGGGTGCAGCGGGGTGTGATCGCCAACCGGATCTCCTACGCGCTCGGCCTGAACGGTCCGAGTCTGGTGGTGGACACCGGGCAGTCGTCGTCGCTGACCGCCGTGCACCTGGCGTGCGCGAGCCTGCGGGACGGTGCCTGCGACCTGGCCCTGGCCGGTGGTGTGAACCTGATCCTCGCGCCGCAGAGCACCCTGGCCCTGGAGCGGGCCGGGGCACTGTCGGCGGACGGACGCTGCTTCACCTTCGACGCCCGCGCGAACGGCTACGTCCGGGGCGAGGGCGGCGGGGTCGTCGTCCTCAAGCTCCTCGAAGCCGCCGTCCGGGACGGCGACCGCATCCATGCCGTGATCCGCGGCAGTGCCCTGAACAACGACGGCGCGACCGAGACGCTGCCGACGCCGGGCCGTGCGTCGCAGGAGCGGGTGCTCCTCGCGGCCTGCGCCGACGCGGGCGTCGAGCCGGGCGAGGTCCGGTACGTCGAACTGCACGGGACGGGCACCCGGGTCGGCGACCCGGTCGAGGCCGCGGCGCTCGGTGCGGCGTTGGGCTCGGCCCGCCCGAAGGACGCCCCGCTTCTGGTCGGATCGGTGAAGACGAACATCGGTCATCTGGAGGGCGCGGCCGGGATCGCCGGGTTCATCAAGACCGTCCTGTGCGTCGGCGCACGCGAACTCGTTCCCAGCCTGAACCACTCCGAGCCCGGTGAGCGCATCCCGCTCGACGAGCTGCATCTGCGGGTGAACACCCAGACCCGCCCCTGGCCGTCGCCGGAGGGGCCGCTGGTGGCGGGAGTCAGCTCGTTCGGGATCGGCGGCACCAACTGCCACCTGATCCTCTCGGACTGGCCGGGGGCGAAGCGGGCCGGCGGCGAAGGCCGCGCCGGGACGCTGCCCTGGGTCCTGTCCGGGCGTGACGCATCCGCACTGCGCGACCAGGCCGAACGGCTGCGCGCCCATGTGGAGGCGCGCCCGGGACTCGGCGTGGCCTCGGTGGGCCGGTCGCTGGCCGTCACCCGCACCACGTTCGCCCAGCGCGCCGTCGTCGTCGCCGACGGCCGGGACGGCTTCCTCGCCGGACTGGGGGCACGAGCGGCCGGGCAGCCGTCGGCGGCCGTGGTGGAGGGCCGCCACGAGGGGCCGCCGGTCCGGCCGGTCTTCGTCTTCCCCGGCCAGGGCTCGCAGTGGGCGGGCATGGCAGCGGAGCTGATCGAATCCTTCCCGGTCTTCGCCGGCCGGATCGGTGAGTGCGCCGACGCTCTCCGCCCGTACGTGGACTGGTCGTTGCTCGATGTCCTGCGCGGTGTCCCCGGTGCGCCGCCGCTGGAGGGCGACGAGGTGATCCAGCCCGCGCTGTGGGCGGTGATGGTGTCGCTGGCCGCGCTGTGGCGCTCGGCCGGGGTGGAGCCCGCCGCCGTGGTGGCCCACTCGCAGGGCGAGATCGCCGCCGCCACCGCCGTGGGCGCCCTGTCGCTCCAGGACGGCGCCCGGCTCGTGGCCCTGCGCGGCCGGGTGCTGAAGCGGATCGCGGGCCGTGGCGGGTTGCTGTCGGTGGAACTCCCGGCCGAACGGGTGGGGCGGGACCTCGCGACGGTGGCGGCTTCGCTGTCGGTCGCGGCGGTCAACGGCCCCACGCACACGGTGGTCGCGGGTCCGGTCGCCGCGCTCGACGCGCTGACCGCCCACTACGGGCGCGAGGTGCGGACCCGGCGGGTTCCGGTCGACTACGCCTCGCACAGCGCGGAGGTCGAGGAGTTGCGGGAGGACCTGCGCACCGCCTTCGCCGGGATCGTCCCGCGCTCCACCGGGGTGCCGTTCCACTCGACCGTCACCGCCGAACCGATCGACACCGCGGACCTGGACCCCGGGTACTGGTTCCGCAACCTGCGCGAGCCGGTGCGGTTCGGACCGGCCGTCGAGGGACTGCTGAACGCGGGCCACTCGACGTTCCTGGAGGTCAGCCCGCATCCGGTGCTGGCGACGGCCATCCGGCAGGCGATCGACCTGCACGGCGGGGACGGCGCCGCGCTGAGCACGCTCCGGCGCGGCCACGGGGACCGTCACCGGTTCCTCACCGCGGCGGCCGAGGCCTTCGTGCGGGGCGTCGCGGTGGACTGGTCCGCGCTGCTGCCCGGTTCGGCGCCGCTGGTCGACCTGCCGACCTACCCGTTCCAACGCCGCTCCTACTGGCCGTCCGGGATGCCCGGGGCCACCGAAGAGGTGCCCGACGCGACCCCGGCACCGGCCGTGGACCCGCGATCGGCCCTTGAGCTGGTCCGGAGCCTCACGGCCGTCGTACTGGGCGCCGGGTCGGCCGGCGACGTCCGGCCCGGCCTGACGTTCCGGGAACTGGGCCTGGACTCGGCCCTGACGCTCGAACTGCGCGACCGGCTGTCGACCGCGACGGGGCTGAATCTGGCAAGCACCCTCCTGTACGACCACCCGAGCCCGGCCGCCCTGGCCACCGCGATCGGTGAGCTGACAGCGGACGCGTCCACCGGTGGTTCCCCGGTGGTCGTGCGGGAGCGGGCGGCCGCCGATGACGACCACGACGCCGACGACCCCGTGGTCATCGTCGGCATGGCCTGCCGGTTCCCCGGCGGGGTGCGCTCGCCCGATGATCTGTGGCGCCTGGTCGACACCGGAACCGACGCCATCGGCGACTTCCCCGACGACCGCGGCTGGGACCTGGCCGCGCTCCACCACCCGGACCCGGACCGGATCGGGACCTCGTACGTCCGCCAGGGTGGCTTCGTACGCGAAGTGACGGACTTCGACGCGGAGTTCTTCGGGATCAGCCCGCGCGAAGCGCTCGCCATGGACCCGCAGCAACGGCTCCTCCTGGAAGTCGCATGGGAGGCGCTGGAGCGCGCCGGGATCGACCCCGCGACGCTGGAGGGCAGCCGGACCGGCGTGTTCGCCGGGGCGATGCACTCCGGCTACGGGCCGAGCATGGAAGCGGCCGGGCCCGGCGTCGCGGGACATCTGCTGACCGGCACCGGCGCGAGCGTGATCTCCGGGCGGATCGCCTATGTACTCGGCCTGAACGGGCCCGCGTTGACCGTGGACACCGCGTGCTCGGCGTCGCTGGTCGCGCTGCACCAGGCGGTGCGGGCGGTGCGGGCCGGTGAGTGCTCGCTCGCCCTGGCCGGCGGGGTCACGGTCATGGCGACCCCCGGCATGTTCGTCGAGCTGTCCCGCCAGCGGGTGCTGGCCGCCGACGGCCGCTGCAAGGCCTTCTCCGCCCGGGCGGACGGCACCGGGTGGGCCGAGGGCGCCGGCATGCTCGTGGTCGAACGGCTCTCGGACGCCCGCCGCCACGGCCACCGTGTCCTCGCGGTCGTCGCCGGAAGCGCCGTCAACTCCGACGGCGCCTCCAACGGGCTGTCCGCGCCCAGCGGCGTCGCCCAGCAGCGCGTCATCGCGGACGCGCTCGCCGATGCCGGGCTCGCACCGCACCAGGTCGACGCCGTGGAGGCGCACGGGACCGGCACCGCCCTCGGCGACCCGATCGAGGCAGGCGCCCTGCTGGCCGCCTACGGACGTGACCGGGAGCGGCCGCTGTGGCTGGGGTCCCTCAAATCCAACATCGGACATGCGCAGGCGGCGGCGGGCGTCGGCGGCGTCATCAAGATGGTCCAGGCCATCGGGAACGCGACCCTGCCCGCCACGCTGCACGTCGACGAGCCGTCCCCGCACGTCGACTGGGCGGCCGGGTCGGTGGCCCTGCTCGACCGGGCCCGTCCCTGGCCGGACACCGGCGGGCCCCGGCGCGGCGGCGTCTCCTCGTTCGGGATCAGCGGCACCAACGCGCATGTGATTCTGGCCCAGCCGCCTGCCGGGGCCGAACCTGCCGAAGAGCCGGTGCGGCCGCCCGTGGTGCCGGTCGTCCTGTCGGCCCGGACCCCCGACGCGCTGCGGGAGCAGGCCCGGACGCTGGCCGCCGCGCCGCTCGACCCGGTCGGCGCGGCACCGGCCCTGACCGCCAGGACCTCCCTCGACGAGCGCGCCGTGGTGATCGCCCGGGACCGGCAGGAGGCCGACCGGGCCCTGGACGCGCTGGCCCGCGCCGAGGAGGCTCCCGGCGTCGTCACCGGCCGCGCGGCCGAGCCCGGCCGAACCGTTCTGGTCTTCCCCGGACAGGGCGGCCAGTGGCGGGGCATGGCATCGGAACTCGCCGCCGAGAGCCCCGTCTTCGCCGCCCGCCTGGCCGCGTGCGAGCGGGCGCTCGCGCCGTACGTCGACTGGTCGCTGGCCGACGTGCTGGACGGCGCGCCCGGCCTGCTCGACCGGATCGATGTCGTGCAGCCCGCGCTGTGGGCCGTGATGGTGTCGCTGGCCGAGCTGTGGCGGTCGGCCGGGGTCGTCCCGGACGCCGTGGTCGGCCACTCCCAGGGCGAGATCGCCGCCGCCGTCGTGGCCGGGGCGCTCTCGCTCGACGACGGCGCCCGCGCCATCGCGTTGCGCAGCAGCCTGGCCGTCGACCTGATGGGCGAGGGGGCGATGGCCGTGATCCCGCTGCCCGCGGAGCGGATCCGGGAACGACTCGGCACGCTGAGCATCGCCGCGGTCAACGGGCCGGCCACCACCGCCGTGGCCGGAGCCCCGGACGCGATCGCCGCGCTGGTCGAGACCTACCAGGCCGAGGGCGTCAACGCCCGCGTGATCCCGGCGGCCTACGCCTCACACTGTCCGGCGGTCGAACCGATCCGCGACAAGCTCCTGGCCGAGCTGGCGCCGCTGGCGCCGCGCACCGGCGAGATCGCGCTGATGTCCTCGGTCACCGCCGACTGGCAGGAGGGCGGGGAGCTCGACGCGTCCTACTGGTACCGGAACCTGCGGCACACCGTGCGCTTCCAGGAGGCCGTCGAAGCGCTCATCGCGTCCGGCCACACCACGTTCGTCGAGGTCGGCCCGCACCCGGTCCTGGTCGGCGGCATCGGCCAGATCCTGGAGGAGGCCGGGGCCGACGGGATCGTGACCGGCTCGCTGCGCCGCGACGACGGTGGCCTGCGCCGGTTCCTCACCTCCGCCGCCGAGGCATACGTCCAGGGCCTGCCGATCTCGTGGGAACGGCTCACCGGGACGGCCGCCGGCCATGTCGACCTGCCCACCTACCCCTTCCAACGTCGTCGCCACTGGCTCACGGGCACGGCCGGGACGTCCGGCGCGGCCGACCTCGGCCAGGCCCCGGCCGACCACCCCCTGCTCGGCGCGGCCGTCGAACTCGGCGACGGAGAGACGGTGTTCACCGGGCGGCTGTCGACCCGCACCCACCCTTGGCTGGCCGACCACGCCCTCTCAGGGACGATCGTCGTGCCGGGCACCGCGTTGGTGGAGCTGGCACTGCACGCGGGCGCGCAGGCCGGGACGGCGCGTATCGAGGAACTGACCGTCTCCACGCTCATGGAACTCCCGCACGACGGCGCCGTCGACCTGCGCGTCCGGGTGGCGGGCGAGGACGCCACCGGGCTGCGGACCTGCCGGATATCGGGCCGGGCGACCGGCGGGGAGTGGATCGAGCACGCCACCGGAACCCTCGGCCCCGACACCGCCACGGCACCGGTCCCCCTGCACTGGCCGCCGGCCGACGCGACGCCGGTACCGCCGGCCCGCGTGTACGAGGACCTCGGCCTGCGGGGGTACGAGCACGGGCCGGTGTTCCAGGGACTGCGGGCCGCCTGGCGACGCGACGGCGAGCAGTTCTCCGAAGCGCTCCTGCCCGAGCCGGAGGCCGCGCACGCCGGGGCCTACCACCTGCACCCCGCCCTGCTCGACGCGTCCCTGCACGGTCTGATCGCCGACACCGTGGGCCGCGCGGGGCAGTGCGTGCAGCCGCTGCGCTGGCGCGGAGTGTCCCTCTTCGGTACGGGCGGCCGTACGTCCCTGCGGGTGCACGCGGCGCCCGCCGTGGACGGAGGTCTCCCCCTGACCCTGCTCGACGCCTCGGGAGACCCGGCGGGCCTGGTCGAGTCGCTGGAACTGTGCCCGGTCGCGGCGGGCCGCCCGGCCGATCCCGCCGCCGTGGCGCGCGACTCCCTGTTCGCGCTGGGCTGGGAACCGCTGCCCGGGCCGGCGGCCGGATCGCCGACCGGGCAGGTGCCCGTCCCGTGGGACACCCTCGACCTGGACGCGCTGCTCGCGGCGGCCGCCCCGCCCGAACACGCGGTCGTCGCCTGCCCGGCCGGCGAGTACGGAACCACCGACCCGGCGACGGCGGCCAGGAACGCGGTCCACCGGACCCGGGAGGTGCTCGGCCGATGGCCGGCCGAGGACCGGCTCGCCGGAACCCGCCTGGTCCTCGTCACCCGTGGGGCCGTCGCCGCCCGGCCCGGCGAGCGTGTCCGCGACCTCGCGCAGGCGGCGGTCTGGGGGCTGGTGCGGACCGCGCAGGTCGAGCACCCGGGCCGGTTCGCGCTGGTCGACCTCGCCCCTGACGCCGCCGAGCCCGAGACCATCGAGGCCGTGGCCGCGGCACTGGCGTCGGACGAGAACCAGGTGGCGGTCCGTGGCGGCGCCGTCCTGGTGCCCCGGCTCGTCTCCGCGGTGGGTGACCCCGCGCTCCGGCTTCCCGAAGACGCGCCTGCCTGGCGCCTCGACATCGCCGAACGCGGCACCCTCGCCGCCCTGGAGGTCCGGCCCTGCCCCGAGGCCGCCGCCGAACCCGGCCCCGGCCAGGTCCGGATCGCGGTGCGCGCCGCCGGGCTCACCTTCCACGACGTCCTGGGCGCGCTCGACATGCACCCCGGTGACCCCGGCCCGCTCGGCCTGGAAGGCGCGGGCGTGGTCACCGCGACCGGGCCCGGCGTCACCGGCCTGGCCACCGGCGACCGGGTGATGGGCCTGTTCTCCGCCGCGTTCGGCTCGGTGGCCCACGCCGACCACCGCACCGTCGTCCGGATTCCCGACGGCTGGTCGTTCACCCGGGCCGCCGCCGTGCCGGTCGCCCACCTGACCGCCCTGCACGCGCTGATCGAGCTGGGAGGCGTGAGCGCGGGCGACCCCGTTCTGATCCATGCCGGGGCGGGCGGCGTCGGCATGGCCGCCGTCCAACTGGCCCGGCACCTGGGCGCGGAGGTCTACGCGACCGCGAGTCCCCTCAAGTGGCCCGCACTGCGTGCCCTCGGCGTCGACGACGACCATCTCGCCTCGTCCCGCGAGCCCGGATTCGGCGAACGCTTCGGCGCGGGTGGCCGGCGCATGGCCCTCGTCCTGAACTCGCTGACCGGCGACCTCCTCGACGAGTCGCTGCGGCTGCTGCGTCCCGGCGGGCTCCTGGTCGAACTGTGCAGGACCGACCCGCGCGATCCGGCCGAGGTGGCCGCCGCGCACCCCGGTGCGCGCTACCAGCCGTGCAGCCTCCTGCAGTTGCCGCCCGAGCACCTCGCCCGCCTCCTGAACCGAGCCGTCGGGCTGTTCGCCGAGGGCGCGTTCACCTGGCCCGCGGTCACCGACATGGACGTCCGGCGGGCACCCGAAGCCTTCGGGCTGCTGCGCCAGGGCACCCACATCGGCAAGGTGGTGCTCACCGTCCCACCGGTCCTCGACCCGGGCGGAACCGTCCTGATCACCGGCGGGACCGGTGCGATCGGCCGGGCCCTCGCCCGGCACCTGGTGGCCGAACACGGCGCACGACGGCTCCTGTTGGCCGGACGCCGCGGCGGCGACGCGCCCGGAGCGGCCGAGCTGGCGTCCGATCTGAACGGGCTCGGCGCCGAGGTGGGGTTCGCGGCCGTGGACGTCGCCGACCGGGACGCCGTCGCCGCGATGATCGAAGCCGTCCCCGACCGGCACCCGCTGACCGCCGTGATCCATGCCGCGGGCGTGGTGGACGACGCGCCGATCGCCTCGCTCACACCCGAACAGATCGACCGGGTGATGCGCGTCAAGGCCGACGGGGCCTGGCATCTGCACGAGCTGACCGCGGGCCACCCGCTCACCGCGTTCGTCCTGGTGTCCTCGATCATGGGGACGCTCGGCGGTGCCGGGCAGGGCGGCTACACCGCCGCCAACGCGTTCCTCGACGCGCTCGCCCGGCACCGCCGCGCGCAGGGCCTGCCCGCCCTCGCGCTGGCCTGGGGCCTGTGGGACGACCCGGACGGCATGCTCGGCGCCCTCACCGCCGCCGACCGCGCCCGCTTCGCCCGGGCCGGGTTGGTGGCGATGGCTCCCGCCCACGGCCTGGCCCTGCTGGAGGCGGCGCTGCCGTCACCGCACGCCGTGCTGGCGCCCGCCCGGCTCGACCGCGAGGCCCTGCGCGCTCTGGGAACGCACCTTCCGCCGGTCCTTCGCGAGGTCGTGGCGGCCGCCGGCCCGGGCCGGCCCGGGAACGTCCCCGAACACCGGCACCGGCCGCTGCGGGACGAGCTGACCGGCCTGGCCGCCGGTGAACGCGCCGGGATCCTGGCCGACCTGATCCGGACCCACATGGCCGCCGTCCTGGGCTCCCGGCCCGAGGCGATCTTGGACGACAGGCCGTTCGGCGAGCTCGGGTTCGACTCGCTCACCTCCGTCGAGTTCCGCAACCGCCTCAGCACGGCGACGGACCTCAGGCTCCCCCTCACCCTGCTGTTCGAGGCGCCGACGCTGCCCGAACTCGTCGCCGTCCTGGACAGCGAACTCCTGCCGCCCGAGGAGGCACCGGCCGCCCCGGCTGCTTCGGAGGAGGCCTCCGGGGACCTCGGGGCGGACGTGGCGGCGCTCGTCGAAGCCGCGACCGCCGAGGAACTGCTCGACTTCATCGACCGAGAGCTCTCCGGCTCCTGACCCGCCTACGGAGGACCGATCCGTCATGGGATCAGCATCACACGAGAAGCTGCTCGGATACCTCAAGCGCCTCACCGTCGACCTGCACCAGGCACGCGAGCGCCTGCGTGAGCTGGAGGAGGGTGACCGCGAGCCGATCGCGATCGTCGGTATGGCGTGCCGGTATCCGGGCGGTGTCGACTCGCCCGCCGCCCTGTGGCGGCTGCTGGCCTCCGGTGGGGAGACCGTCGGCGCGTTCCCCCGTGACCGGGGCTGGGACGACACACTGCACGACCCGGGGAACGGCGGCCGAAGCGCGACGGGCTCCGGCGGCTTCCTCTACGACGCGGCGGACTTCGACGCGGGCTTCTTCGGTATCAGTCCGCGCGAGGCCCTGGCCATGGACCCGCAGCAACGGCTGCTGCTGGAGACCGCCTGGCGGGCCTTCGAGGACGCCGGGATCGACCCGGAGTCGGTGCGCGACACCGAGACCGGCGTGTTCACCGGGCTGTCCTGCAACGACTACGGGCTGGGGTGCGGCGACGTGCCCGAGGAGGCCGAGGGTTTCCTGACGACCGGGACGGCGGGCGGCGTCGCGTCCGGCCGGATCTCCTACACGCTCGGCCTGCGCGGCCCGGCCATCACCGTGGAGACGGCCTGCTCGTCCTCGCTGGTCGCGCTGCACCTGGCCATCCAGTCGCTGCGCAGCGGCGAGTGCACGATGGCGCTGGCGGGCGGCGCGACGATCATGGCCACACCGCAGTTGTTCACCGAGTTCACCCGCATGCAGGGCCTGTCCCCGGACGGCCGGTGCCGCCCGTTCTCGGCCGCCGCCGCGGGCAGCGGGTTCTCCGAGGGCGTGGGCGTGCTGCTGGTGGAACGGCTGTCGGACGCCAGACGGCTCGGCCACCGGGTGCTGGCCGTGGTGCGCGGCAGCGCGGTGAACCAGGACGGCACCAGCAACGGCTTCACCGCACCGAGCGGGTCCGCGCAACAGCGGGTCGTCCGCCAGGCGTTGAAGGACGCGCGGCTGTCGCCCGGTGACGTCCAGGTGGTGGAGGCGAGCAGCACCGGCACCCCGCTCGGCGACCCGATCGAGGCGCGCGCCCTGCTGGCCGCCTACGGGCGTGATCGGGACCGGCCGTTGCGGCTCGGCTCGCTGAAGTCAAACATCGGGCACTCCCAAGCGGCGGCGGGTGTCGCGGGGGTCATCAAGACGGTGCTGTCGATGCGGCACGGCAGGCTCCCCGCCACCTTGTACGTGGACGAGCCCACCCCGCACGTCGACTGGTCGTCGGGCGCGGTCGAGCTCGTCGTCGAGGAGACCCCATGGCCCGAGACCTCAGGGCCGAGACGCGGTGCGGTGTCCTCGCAGGGCATCAGCGGCACCAACGCCCACGTGATCATCGAAGAGGCCCCGGTCGTCCCCGAAGGGGCGCCGCCCGGCGAGGGGTTCCCGCCCGCCGAGCAGGACGGGCCACGCCTGCTGACCCTGTCGGCCAAGACCCCGGCCGCGCTCGCCGAACTCACCGCGCGCTACGCCGACCTGCTCGCCGAAGGAGCCGCCGACGACGCCGAGCAGGCCGACGGCGATTCGCTCGCGTCGATCTGCCGGACCACGAGCCTCGGGCGGGCGCACTTCACGCACCGGCTCACGGCCGTCGCGTCCTCCCGCGCCGAGCTGCGGGACCTGCTCACCCGGACGCGGCCGGACGAGGAGCCGCCGCCCGGCGTCCGCGTCGGCGCGCGGACCGCGGAGACGAGCCGGGGCCCGGTGTTCCTGTTCACCGGCCGCCTGGAGGGACGGTACGCCGACGCGGCCGCCGAACTGGCCGCGGCCGAGCCGGAGTTCCGCCGCGCCCTGGGCCAGTGCGCCGAGCCGTCCGGCGGCGCGGGGCCCGCGCCGTTCGCCGTCGCGTACGCGCTCGCCGAGCTGTGGCGGTCGTGGGGCGTGGAGCCCGCCGCCGTCCTCGGCCACGGCATCGGCGAGCCGGCGGCCGCGTGCGTCTCGGGCGCGATGAGCCTGGCGGACGCGCTGCGGGCGGCGGCCCGGACTCCGGTGGACGCCGCCGAGCCGGAGCGGTTCACCGACGCGGTCGCCGCGCTGCTGCGCGACGGACACCGGACCTTCGTGGAGATCGGATCCGCCTCGCCGCTCCTCGACCAGGTCCGGGCGGCCGAGCACACCGTCTTCCTGCCGTCGCTGTGCGAAGGGCAGGAGGGCGGCGACGCCCGGCGCACGCTCCTCGACGGCCTCGGCGCGCTCTACACCCGAGGCGTCGGGATCGACTGGACGCGCGTGCACGGCGAGCCCGCCGGGCCGCCCGCGTCGCTGCCCGGATACCCGTTCCAGCGCGAGCGCTACTGGCTCTGGACGGGCGGCCCCCGCAGCGCGCAGCCACCGGCTCACCGCGGTCAACTGCTGGCGCAGGTACGGCTGGTCGACGCCGACGGTACGCCGGTGGCGCTCGCCGACGGCGTACGCCTGGAGGCGGTACCCGGCACATCCGAAACGAAGCAGGGTGCCGCCGGGCCCGAAACGGCGGGGCCCGCCGCGCCCGAGAGTGGGAACGCCGCCGAGCTGGTGGCCGGCATCGTCGGCCGGGCGCGCGGCGCGGCCGTCACCGGCGACGACCTGGACCTGCCGCTGCGGAGCCTGGGCATCGACTCGCTGATCGCGATGGACATCCGCCAGACCCTCGCCCGGCGGCTCGGCGTGGACCTGCCGCTGCGCGACCTGCTGGACGGCCGGAGCGTCACCGAGATCACCCGCACCGTCCAGGCGGCCCGCGCCGGCGGCGCGGACCGCACCGAGGAGCCCGGGGACGGGATGGCGCTGGTCGCCGACCCGGCGGCCCGCCACGAGCCGTTCCCGCTCACCGACCTCCAGCAGGCCTATCTGGTCGGCCGGACCGACGCCTTCGAGCTCGGCAACGTCTCCACCTCCTTCCTCGTCGAGGTCGACGTCGAGGAGACCGACCTCGACCGGCTCGCCACCTCCTTCCGGCACCTCGTCGACCGGCACGACATGCTCCGCGCGGTGGTGTCCGGGGACGGGCACCAGCGGGTGCTCGCCGAGGTCCCCGACTACCGGATCGCCACGGTCGACCTGCGGGCGTGCGACGACGCCGAACGGGCCCGCCGCCTGGCGGCGATCCACGAGGAGATGCGGCACCAGGTCTTCGACACCGAGGTCTGGCCGCTGTTCGACGTCCGGGCGACCCTGCTCGACGCGCGCACGACCCGGCTGCACCTCAACTTCGACGCGCTGATCATCGACGGCCGCAGCTCCGGTCTGCTGTTCCGGGAGTGGGCCGAGGCCTATCGCTCCGGGACGCCCGCGGCGCCCGCCCCGGCCGTCACCTACCGCGACTACGTGCTCGCCGCCGCCGGGACGGACGCCGTACGGCGCGAGAAGTCGCTCGCCTACTGGCAGGCACGCGTCGCCTCCCTCCCGCCCGCGCCCCAGCTGCCGCTGCGGCCGGGACCCGCGCCGCGGCGGCCGGTGTTCACCCACCGCACGGCCCGGATCGAGCCCGGGGCATGGCGGGGCTTCAAGGACCACGCCGCCGCGGCGGGCCTGTCGCCCTCGGCCGCCCTGTGCGCCGCGTATGCGCAGGTCCTCGCCGCCTGGAGCGCCGCGCCGCGCTTCACGCTCAACCTGCTGGTGTTCAACCGACGGCCGCTGCACGAGGACGTCGGCAGGGTCGTCGGAAACCTCAGCGCGACCACCCTGCTGGAAGTCGACGCCGCCCCCGCCGAAGCCTTCGCCTCGGGCGCCATGCGGCTGCAGGACCAGTTGCTGACCGACCTCGACCATGGGCACGTCACCGGCGTCGAGGTGCTGCGCGAACTCAACCGCACCCGGGGCGGGACCGGTCTGGCGAGCATGCCGGTGGTCTTCACCAGCACGATCGGCTTCTCGGGGCAGGGCGACGGCGAGCGCGGCGCGCTCACGGCACTGACCACGCTCGGCGCCTCCGGCCGGCTGGCGTCCAGCTCGGTACGGACACCGCAGGTGTGGCTGGACCACCAGGCCCTGGAGGAGGCCGGCGAACTGGTCCTCAACTGGGACGTGGTGGAGGAGATGTTCCCCGCCGGTGTCGTCGACGGGATGTGGGACGCCTACCTGGACCTGGTGCGGGACCTGTGCGGCGAGGGGGCGTGGCGCCGTCCGCCGTCCGTGCTCGCGCCGGTGGCGGACCTGGAGGTGCGCAAGGCGGTCAACGCCACGGACGCCCCCGTCCCCGCCGAGCTGCTGCACGACGCCTTCCTTCGGCAGGTCAAGTCCCGGCCGGACGCGCCCGCCGTCATCACCACCGAACGGACCCTCAGCTACGGCGAGTTGGACCGCCGCTCCGACCGGATCGCCCGGTGGCTGATCGACCGCGGCGCGGGCCCGGGCGCGGTCGTCGGCATCGTGATGGACAAGAGCTGGGAGCAGGTCGTCGCGGCGCTGGGCATCCTCAAGGCCGGTGCCGCCTATGTGCCACTCGACGCCGCCATGCCCGGCCGCCGACTCCGGATGATCATGGAGACCGCCGGTATCGAGCTGGTGCTGACCCGGTCGGCGGTCGCGGACGGGCTCGACCTGCCGGAGACGACCCGCTCACTGCACGTCGACACCGAGCCGGCGGACACCGGCGCGAACGGCCCCCTGCCGCCCTCCCCGGCCAGGCCCGACGCTCTCGCGTACGTCATCTTCACCTCGGGGTCCACCGGGATCCCGAAGGGCGTGATGATCGAGCACACCGGCGCGGTCAACACGATCCAGGACATCAACGACCGGTACGGCGTGACCGCACGCGACCGCGTCCTGGCCCTGTCCGCGCTCCACTTCGACCTGTCGGTCTACGACGTGTTCGGGCTGCTCTCGGCCGGCGGCGCCCTGGTCCTGCCCGACGCCTCGGCGCAGCGCGAACCGGCCGCCTGGCTGGAACTGGTGAACCGGCACCGCGTGACGATCTGGAACAGCGTCCCCGCGCTGATGGACATGTTCGTCGCACATGTGCGGGCCCTCGGCGGCCCGCCGTCGCTGCGCGTGGTCATGATGAGCGGTGACTGGATCCCCGTCACCCTCCCCGGAGCCATCGCCGCGACCCTGCCGAACGCGCGGATCCGGAGCCTGGGCGGCGCGACCGAGGCGTCCATCTGGTCGATCCAGTACCCGATCACCCGCGTGGACCCGGACTGGACGAGCATCCCGTACGGCCGGCCGATGCAGAACCAACGTTTCCATGTGCTGGACGAGGCGTTGCGGCCGCGCCCGACCTGGGTCCCCGGCGACCTGTACATCGCCGGTGCCGGCCTGGCCCGCGGCTACCTCGGCGACGACGCGAAGACCCGCGCGGCGTTCCTGCGCCACCCGGTGACGGGAGAGCGGCTCTACCGGACCGGCGACCTCGGCCGTTACCTGCCGGACGGCGACATCGAGTTCCTGGGGCGCGCGGACTTCCAGGTCAAGATCCAGGGGCATCGGATCGAGCTCGGCGAGGTCGAGGCGGCGCTGCTGCGCCGGCCGGACGTCCGCGCGGCGGTCGCGGTGGCCGAGGGCGAGCGGGGCGGCCCCCGACGGCTCGTCGGATACGCCGTGTCCGGCACCTCCGAAACCTCCGAGGACGAACTGCGCGAGGCGCTCGGCCGGGAACTGCCCGGCTACATGGTGCCCGCCCGCATCGTCCTCCTGGACGAACTGCCGCTGACCGCCAACGGCAAGGTGGACCGCACCCTCCTGCCGTCGCCCGACGAGGCGGCCCCCCGCTCCGGAGAGGCGATCGCACCGCGCGACGCGACCGAACGGCTCCTCGCCGAGATCTGGGCCGAGTTCTTCGAGCCCGCCGTCGGGCCCGTCGGTGTCACCGCGAACTTCTTCGACCTCGGTGGCGACTCGATGCTCGCGGTACGGATGATGGCCCGGATCCGGCAGCGCACCGGCCGGTCGCTGCCGGTGGCCACGCTGCTCGCCCGGCCGACCGTGGAGTCGCTCGCCGAGGCGCTGCGCGATCAGCCCGGCGACGAGGGCCGGGCCGCCCTGGTCACGGTCCAAGGCGCCGGGACCCGGCCACCCTTGGTCTTCGTCCACCCCGTCGGCGGCGACGTGCTCTGCTACGCCGGCCTCGCCGCCCTCCTGGACGACGACCAGCCGTTCCACGCCCTCCAGTACCCCGACCTCGAACCTGCGCCGCGGACCGTGGCCGAGCTGGCCGCGCACTACGCCGACGCGATCACCGAACGGTTCCCGGACGGGCCGTACCGGCTCGGCGGCTGGTCCATGGGCGGCGTGATCGCCCTGGAGATCGCCCGCCTGCTCGCCGGACGAGGGAGGACGGTCGAGCTCGTCGCGGCCGTGGACCTGCTCGAACCGCCCGGCCGTGCCGAACCCGCCTCCGACGCGGCGCTGCTGGCCCGGTTCGCCCGCGACCTGGCCGGGCTGGCGGGAAGCAACTACAGCCCCTGGCCGGCCGAGTTCGAGCCCACGCCCGGCCGGTCCCCGATCGAGGAACTGCTCACGCGGGCCCGGCACGCCGCCGTCCTGCCGGACGAGATCGACGCCGCCACCCTGGAACGGCTCGCCGGCCGTTTCCTGCACCTCAGCCGCGCGCTGGCCGACCACGAGCCCACCGCGTACCGGGGCAGGGTCCGGCTCCTGCGGGCCATGGACGGGGCCACCGCCGCGACCACCCGGCAGTGGCTGGACCTCCTCGGCGACGGGGCCGAGAGCGTCGACGTGCCCGGCGACCACTACAGCGTCATGCGCCCCCCGAACCTCCAGACGCTGGCAGCCGAGCTCGGCAAGTCCCTGGACGACCTGTGACCGGAACGAACGCAACCCCCGCCGAACCCACCGCACCTGCCGCATCCGCCGAAGAGCCGAAGCAGCCGAACCTGCCGCACCCGCCGCATCCGCCGAAGAGCCGAAGCAGCCGAACCTGCCGCACCCGCCGCATCCGCCGAAGAGCCGAAGCAGCCGCCCCAGGAGGACCCGATGACCACCATGGACCTGCCGACCCGGGCCGAGAGCGCCCTGACCGCCGCATCGGTCCTGGACCGCGTACGGACGTACGCCTCGGGCCTCCCGGCCCACTCGCCGCAGATCGAGCGGCTGGGCCGGATTCCCGGTGACGTCCTCGACGGCCTGAAGGCCACCGGGCTGCTGCGCGCCGCCCTGCCACCGGCGCTGGGCGGTGTCGAGATGACCGCGCCGGAACTCACCCGGGCCGTCGATCTGCTGGCCGAGGGGGACGCCTCGGTCGCCTGGTGCGCCGCCGTCGCGCTGAACGCCGCACTGGCCGTGGTCTCGCTGCCCCCGGAGGTGTTCGCCGAGCTGTTCCCGGACCCGGACCTGATCACCACGACAGTGCTGCCGCCGACCGGGCGGGCGGTCCGGCAAGGCGGCGGATACCTGCTGTCGGGCCGCTGGACCTACGGCAGCGGGATCACCCACGCCGATCGCGTGATGGCCGGGTTCCAGACCCCGGAAGGCCCCCCGAGAATCGCCGTCTTCGACGCCGCACACGCACGGGTCCTCGACAGCTGGCACACCACCGGGCTGCGCGGCACCGGCTCCCACGACTTCGAGGTCGCCGACCTGTTCGTCCCCGCACGCCACACGTTCGAGCTCGTGCCGTCCGGCACCCGCCAGGAACCGCTCCACCTGCGCGCCGACAACCTGGCCCTCAAGATGGCGGGTGTGCCGCTGGGCATCGGCAGGCTCGCGCTGAACGCCGCCAGGGAGCTCCTCACCGCCCGGCATCCCGCGCTGCCCTGGCCGGGCGTCCCGGCCGACCTCGCGCACGCCGAGTCACTGATCGGCGCGGCGGACGCCTACGTGTACTCCACGCTGGAGGACGTCTGGTCCGCACAGGCCGCGGGCCTGGCACCCGAACGCGGCACGGCCGCACTGGCCCGCCAGTTCGCGCACCGGGCCTGCCGGGAGGCGGTCCAACTCCTGTACGACGCCGTGGGCTCGACCGCGGTCTACACCGAACGCACCCCGCTCGACCGGTGCCTGCGCGACCTCATCACCGCGAGCCGCCATGTCGCCTCCTCGCAGAAGATCCTCGACGCAGTCGGCACCCTGCGCCTCGGGGGCACCGCCGCGTCACTCCACCTCTGATGCCGATCGACGACCGACAGGCCGCACACGGCGCCGCAGGTCTCTCAGCCGATCCCCAGCTCCCCCAGCACCCGACGCTGAGGCGGTGACGGCACGAGCCGTGCGCGGATGCGCCCGGGGCGATGGTCCAAACGGTCGGCTGGATAAGCTCGTCAACGGTTGTAGCAGGCTGTCGCGAGTGCGAAAGCCGCGTTCCGCGTGCGCGAAGGGCCCTGTGGGCTCGAAGGGGGTTCTCATGACCAACAGGCGGGGAAGCGGGCCGGGGCCGGGCGAGCGGGAGATCGACGACTCCGAGTTGATGGACGTCGCGCAGGACCCGGAGCAGGCTCACAGCCTCCACAAGGCGCTGCGCACTCTGTCCGACAACCCCAATGTGAACGGCCCGCTCCAGGAGATGGCCCAGGGCATCCTGTCGGGACGGATGGGAATGACCGAGGCCATCAAGAACGAACGCTACATGGACGCACTGGGCGACCGCATGACCGAGATCCGCCGCGCCGCCGAGTCGCAGACCATGGCGGACCGCGAGGCCGAGCGCGAGAAGCGCGAGCAGTGGGAGCGCAAGCGGGACGAGGACGAGCAGAAGGAGCGCGCCGAGCGCGACGGTCCTTCGACCAACCTGGTCACGGGCCCGAAGAAGCGGGGACGGGGTGGACACCGGGGTTGAGCCCGGAGCCGGATACGGACCAAGGGCCCGTGTCCACGGAGGCCCGGGCCGTCTCGCCGGCGCACCGCCTACCGGCTAACGACGGGGAGGCCCTCGAAATGGCCCGCCCCTTCTTCGGTGACCACCGGGCCTGACGGCACCCAGACGCCGTTGCGGGTGCGCGAGTGCGACGTCGGCCACCCCGAACACGGCGATTACTGTGTCTCGGAAGGTGTATCGGCCGGACGCTCCCGGGAAAGCACTGTGAAACCCAGGGGTTGAGGGCTTGTCAGTGACTCTGGGTACGCTGGCACCGACATGAAACGGACGTGAACCGGCATCGCGATGACGCCGGTTGGTGAACGGGGGCGCAGTCATGGGCGACGGGTTCAAGAGCAATCCGCAGACGCTGAAGGCCGAGGGGAAGAGCTTCTCCGAGATCGGCAGGGATTTCTACCAGGCGACCGCCAAGCTGAAGAACGGCCTGGCCGCGCAGGGTGACGGTGGCGGCGGCGGAGGCGCAGCGCCGAAGGAGACGACGTTCTCGAGTGTCGTCCAGGACGCCTGGAAGGGGCTGACCACCTTCAGCGACAAGGAAGGCACCCCACCGTGGGGTGACGACGAGCTCGGCGAGAAGTTCGGCGTGGTCTACGAAGGCCTGCGCGACGGCATGACGGACTCGATGGATCACCTGGCCACCAAGCTCAACGAAATCGGCAAGGCGTTGGAGCGGATGGCGAAGAACCACGAGGAGAACGAGGACTTCAACGACGCTCTGGTCAAGGAGCAGAAGCCGGAGAACCAGTTCGGCGGCGAGGTGCGGATTCTGAAGTCCGTGAGCAAGTGACACGGCCCGCCCGCCGACTGCCCCGCACCAAGCCCGAGTCCCACCGCATGACCCCGCCTGCCCCACAGCCGCCCCTTCACTGACAGGAGAGAGTCCGTGTCGCACCCCGACGCGCCGGAACCGGTAGCGCCCATCCCCACCACTGCCGAAGAGGCGCTGGCCGCCGCTCGCGCCCGATTCGAAGTACTGGATCTGGAAGGAAACCCGGCGCCGTTGTACGTGACGGAGTTCGACATCGGCTTCCTCGTCCACGCCGTCATGCCCCCGCCGCCGCCCGGCACTCAGGCGCCGTTGGGTGGCAGTCACATGGTGATCTCCAAAAGCGACGGAGCCGTCACCTATGTCCCCAACTTTCCGCCGGACTCCGCGATCGAGCTGTACCGCAGCCTGCGCCGGTCCAATGGCTAGGGCGGCCGCCTGAGGGCTGGACGGCTTTGGGCCGGATGGCTGCTACAGCACTGTGACACACCAGAGTTCAGGGATCAGAAGAGCCGTTGGGTAGGCTCTGGCATGGGCATGGCTCTGTGCCGACGCAAGCCGGCTGAGCAGTCACGAGGCTCCGATTGGCGCCTTCGGCAGCAGCAGAGAAGCAGGGGGCCCTTCCGCCGGCGGTGAGGCGGATGCGGTCGGTCGGCCCACAGGGCCGGGACAACACGAACTACATGGGCGATAACGGGGGTCTTCGTCGTGGCTTTGATGCTGCCGAACGCACTTGAGTGGGTTCTCGAGATGTGTGGCTTCGAATGGCCCACAGGCAACGAAGACAAGATGATGGAGTGCGCCAACACCTGGCGCCAGTTCGCCGCTGATGTGGAGAGCCTCCAGGCCCGTGGCATGACCGCCGCCGGCAACGTCCTCGCCGAGAACGCCGGCGACTCCATCGAGGGCTTCAACAAGACCTGGGAGAAGTTCGCCGGCGGCTCGGGCTACTTCGACGACGCCCGCCAGGGCGCCGAGCTGATCGCCATATGCATGGACGCCGCGGCGATGCTCATCATCGGGCTGAAAGTGGCGGTGATCGCCCAGTTGGTCATCCTGGCGATCGAGATCGCCGCGGCCCAGGCCGCCGCTCCATTCACCCTGGGTCTGTCCGAACTCGGCGCGATGGGCGCGGCCGCCGCCACGCGGATGATCCTGCGCAAACTCCTCAAGGAGATAGCCCAACAGATCTTGCAGGCGGTGTTGGAGACCGCCAAGGAACCCTTTGTCTCCGCTCTGGAAGCCATGGTCTCCGACCTGGTCGCCCAGACCGTCGAGCAGAACTTCGGCAAGCAGTCGGGCTACGACCTGGGCCGCACCGCCAAGAAGGGTTACGAAGAGGGCAAGGAGGCCCTGAAGAATTCCGGTTCCACCTTCGGTGAGTCCCTGCGCGACGGCGCCGGTTCCCGCGCGGGCCATGGTGCCCGCAACGGACTGACCAACAGCGGACACGACGGCGGCGACGGCTCGTCGGACTCCGGCAACGACAGCTCGTCGAACTCCAACGATCCGTCGTCGAACAACAACTCGTCGTCCAGCGATAGCAGTTCGTCCAACGACAGCAGTTCGTCCGACAACTCCCCCAGCTCCTCCAATTCGTCGAACTCGCCCAGCTCGTCCAACGCGTCCAACTCGCCATCGAACGACAGCAGTTCGTCGAGCAACTCCCCGAGTTCCAGCAGTTCGCCGAGTTCCAGCAGTTCGCCGAGTTCCAGTAGTTCGCCGAGTTCGAGCAGCGGCGACTCCGGGCGCAGGGCACCGGATATCGGCGGTCCGTCGCCCTCGTCTCCGTCGAGCGATTCGGACAGCTCTTCGTCGAGCCCGTCCTCGTCGTCGAGCCCGTCCTCGTCGTCCGATGGCCCGTCGGCTTCGAGTTCGCCCTCCTCTTCCTCCAGTACGCCGTCCCACAGCAGCACGGATAGCACCGGCAGCCCGGACTCGTCGAGCCCCTCGTCGTCCTCCCCCTCACCAAGCCGTGGCTCCGACTCGCCCAGCCCTTTCGACGTGGGCACCCAGGCCTACAACGAGAGCGTCGGTCGTTCTCCGGGCGACGACTCGTCCACCCCCGACTCGTCCACCCCCGATCCGTCCACCCCCGACTCGTCTCCGGACTCGTCCACGCCGCCCACCACGACGAGGCCGGACGTCGAGGGCGGACCGGCCCCCGACACCGCCCCTGACTCCGCCCGTCCGGACAGCACACCGGACGCCCCGCCGAGCACGGCACCGGGCAACGAGCCGTCCATGCCCTCGAACTCCTCGCCCATCCAGGGCCCGGGCAGCACGCCGGATGTCGATGGCTCCCCGGCGCCGGACACCACTGCGGACAGCGCTCGCCCGAGCCACCCGGAAGGCGTCGGCGCCCACACCCCGGAGCAGGGCGCGTCCATCCCGGACCCGCGCACCACCGAGCCCGCGCCCATGCCGTCCCCGCCGCCGGAGACAGACCGCCCCGAGGCCGCACCGGCCCCGGCCCCCGACAACTCCCGCCCCGAACCGGCCGTGCACCAGGTCGACCGCGACTCGGTCACCTCCATGCCCGCACCGGCCCAGGGCCCCACGCCGGGCGACTCCCACGACGGCAACAACAACGACAACCAGAACCAGGGCAGCGGCCGCGTCTCCATGCCGAGCGGCGCCATGCCCGGCCACACACCCACCGCACACCCCAGCCCTGGTCAGGGCCACGCGCCGACACCGTCAACGCCGACCCAGCAAGACCCGGACGACGACAACATGGGCCTCATGGGCAACGTCGCCACGGCGGCGCCCCCGACCCCCGGTACGCAGCACGGTGAGGCGGGCATCCCGCAGCAGGCGTCCCCGTCGTCCGCGACGCCCTCAACGTCGCCCCCGGGTGCCATGCCACCACCGGCGGCCGGCCCCATGCCGACGCAGGCGCCGGCGGCCGGCAACCCCACGACGACGAGGCCGCGGGCCACCACGCCCAGCGCCACGACACCGCGTACGGAACAGCCGAGCACCAGGCCCACGACGCCGTCGCGGGACACCCAGCAGAACCGTCCCGCATCGCCGCCGCGCACCTCGACCCCCCGCAGCGAGACACCGAGCCGCCCGACCACGCCGCCCCGCGGCGAGCAGCCGACGAACCGTCCGACGGACCAGCAGTCACCGGTCGAGTCCCCCACTTCCACGCCGAACGACCAGGGGATGCCGGCACCGAACAACCAACAGCCGGACAGTCAGCAGCCGGACGCCACCGACCAGACGCCCGATCAGAACCAGCCCCCCGCTGACGACAGCACCACCCAGCAGCCCACTGCGCCTCCGCCTCCGGCCCAGGCAGACAACCTCTCGGACATCCGTAACGACCTGAACATCCCGTTCGAGGGCCTGACCACACCCGACCCCGCCCATCAGCAGGACCTCGAGAACGCCCACCCGAGGAACCCCGACGGCACCCCGCAGGTGTACGCGGACCCGCGGCAAGGAAACTGGGCCAGTCTGCAGAACGACGGCGGCGTCGGGGTGCCCGGCCGGTCCAACAACTGCGCCGACTGCACCCGCTCGTTCCTCGAGACATGGTTCGGCCGCCCGACGGTGTCCGCCCCGCGCACCTTGGACCTCAATGCGGACGGCAGCCTGAACACCTTCTCGGCGGAGCGCGACTCGGTCGACAACCAGGCACGTTGGGCCGGCGCCCCCAGCACGTACGCGGGCAAGGACCATCCCAACCCGTACGCACGTATCGCCTACGAGCTGTCGCAGGCCGGGCATGGCTCGGCAGCCGTGATCGGCGTCAACTGGCCCGGCGGTGGCGGCCATGCCTTCGCCGCGGTGAACCACAACGGCCAGGTTCTGTTCGTCGACGCGCAAACAGGCGTCGTCAGCGAAAATCCGATTCACTTGGGCGCCCAAGAGGTCTTCTACACCCCGCTGGACGCCAATCGGAATCCGATCACTCCATACTTCCTGACCCCGTCGACGCCTCAGCCGTCCACCCAGAACACTCCGGACACCGACAACAGCCCGGGACCCGACTCGTCGACGGATCAGTCGACCCCCGACGCCCAGTCGGACGGTCAGTCGGACGGACCTTCCCGCACCTCGCCGTCCACTGACGAGGCGTCCTCCGACAACGACGACTCGACCGCCGAGCAGAACGCGAACGACGGCAGCACCGACACAGCGCCACCGTCGACGACCCCGGAGTCCTCCACAACGCCGGAGGCGACACCGGCCCCCGAAACGACGCCGACCCCGGAGACGACGCCGACCCCGGAGACGCCATCACCGCAGAACCAGGACACCTCTCCGGACACGAACACCACCCAGGAGTCCAATCCGGACCGGGTATCCGAGACCGCCCCGGACACAGACTCCACCCCGGGCCGGGACTCGGAAGCGACCCAGGACTCGGACCCGACGGACCAGGACGGCCCGCAGCCCGACAACGCACAGGACCCGCGGGACTCGCAGGACACGCAGGATTCTCAAGCCCCTCAGGATTCCCAGGACACCCAGGACACGCAGGACGCCCAGGACGCCCAGGACACCGACGACACCGACGACACCGACCAGCAACCGGAGTCGAGGGAACCGGTCTTCCCGTCCACCACCACGCGCCCCTCCGGTCCGCCGGATGGCTACGACGACCCCACCGACGCCGACAACCGTGCGCAGCAAGAGCGATTCCCGCGCAACGAGGACGGCTCGTTCCAGCAGGCCCCTGACCCTCGCGAGGGCACCTGGGTCGACGATCTGCGCGGCCAGAACCCCGACGAGTCCGGTCGCGACGTCAACTGCCCCGACGGATCACTGGCGTTCGTCGAGTCGTACGCGGGCAACCCCACGGTCGCCGCCCGCCGCAGCCCGAATGCGGACGGCACCCCCGCCGACACTCCCGAGCCCAACGGCCGCGACCGTATCGAGAACGCCCTGGGTGCCGAGTTCGACGACTTCGGCGACGGCCGCGACGCGTACAACAACCTGGAGACCGCCCTCCTCAACGAGGGCCACGGCTCACAGGCCGTGATCATCACCCAGAACGCCGACGGCCGTGCCCACGCCTGGAACGTGGTCAACCACAACGGCCAGATCGTCTACGCCGACCCGCAGACGGGCCAGCACAGCACCACCCCGCTGCACAGCGGCAACAACGGCGTCTTCGCGATCCCGTTGGACGCCAACCGTCGCCCCATCGCGACCACCAACCAACCCACCACGCAGAACCAGAGCCAGAGCCAGAGCCAGACCACACCTGTCGCTACCGACCACACCTCGCCCCAGCGCCCGGCCGGTTCGACCCCCGGGTCCAACGACCCCAGCGCGGAAGGCACTCGCGAACGGCGCAACCAGAGCCTTCCCGACCCGGAAGGACGGACCGATTCGCATGCGAACCTTCCTCCGGACACCGCACAGGGCGACCTTCGAGACGCGCACGACGTCCATCGGATCGGTCTGGACCCGGTCCAGGCGCAGATGCGGCAGTGGGCGCAGCCGCAAGGCGACCCGCCCCGGGTGCCCCTGGCCGACGTTCTGCGGGAATCCATCGATCGCCGCCAGGCGCACGCGGAGTCGGCGCAGCAGGTACGTGAAGCCAGGCAGGACTATGACAGGGCGCTGAAGGAAGTCGCCGACGCCAAGGCAGAGCGGACCAGGGCGGCGACCGCGGAGCGGAAAGCCAAGACCGACGACGCGAAGCAGGCGGCTCAGGCCAAGCGGGCGGCGGCGGAGCAGCGGCTCGCCCATGCCCAGCAGGCTCTCCCCCAGGCTGATGCCGCCCACAAGGCCGCGATGGCGGCGCACCGGAATGTTCCGATGCCGTCGACAAACTTCACCGACAGTGATCTCCGGCAGCATCTTGATCCCGCGTGGTCGCAGATGAACGACGGCCAGCGGTACGCCGCGATCGCCACGCTGGCCCGCATCAGCCAGTCCTTCCATGCCAACAACGCCGTTGGTGTGAACCCTGACCCGGCCGCGAACAACGACGCGTACAACAACGGAAAGTTCCACGAATCAGCGGCTCCCTGGCGACGTGAACTCGCCTCGCACCCGGACGGGACGAACCTTCGGGATGTGGAGGACCTCAAGCGGCTGCTTGAGGAGACGGATGGCAATTCGCCCGACTTCTCCGGCAAGAACTACGCGGTCGTGGAAGTTTTCGACCCGGACACCAAGGAAAGTCACTACATCGTCGATTCGTCGGTTCCCCCTGCCGTGGACGGCGCCGACCCGATGCACTCCGAGTCCCACATCCTCAATTGGATCGACCAGCTCAACGAGAATCGCGAAGCTCGGGAGCAGGCCAAAGTCGAGGTCAAGGGCCTCTACACCGAACGTGAGCCTTGTGGCCTGCCCAACACCAAATCCGGTCATCCCACCGGCCACGCCAACTGCTCCAGGACAATCAACGATTCCCAGGCGATGGACGGTGTTCCCGTCTACTACAGCACGACCTATCGAGCGGACCCGGACCTCAAGAAGCTCAAGGCGGCCGAGCGGGACAGACTGCGCGCGGAAGGCAGGACCGAGTCTCAAATCAGGACTGCGCTCGGCAAGTACCGCACGCCGAGTCAGCAGGTCCAGGACGCGGAGATTCAGCAACACCTGAACTTCGTCAACGAATTGGCACAGACGCTGGCGAATCCGGGCCAGAACACACCGCCGGGGCCAACGCACGACCAGAACACACCGCCCACCCAGGCGCCTCAGTCGGGCCCGTCCCATCCCACGGACCCCCACCGCACACCCCCGTCGGACCCGGCAGGCACAGACCGCAGGCCCCCGGCCGACCCCGCAGGCACAGACCGCCGTCCCCCCACCGACCCCGCAGGCACAGACCACCGCCCCCCGGTGGACTCCGCCGGCACGCCGACCACCAACCCGACCGATGGCGAGCGCACACCTTCGGCAGACCCCGCGAGCGCCAACTCCCCTGTGGACAACGGGACTGCGGACAACGGGGCTGCTGGCAACGGGACTGCCGGCAACCGAACACCCGCACCGGCGGACTCACAGCGCTCGAACCGCGACGTTCCGCCGACGGAGAGCGCACTCGCGGGCGCGGGAGGGGCCCCGCGACCCACCACCGCCGCCACGGGGGCGGCCGAGCAGGCCGGCGCCCCGAACCCATCCGCCGACGAGCCTCGTGAGGGGTCTCCCACCTCGGACAACCAGCCGGAAAAGCGAGGCCGGTTCAAGCAGCTCTGGCAGTCACTGACCCAGTCCGGTCCGGCCGAGCCCACCGAGATCACCACTGAGGTGGACCAGCCGCGCTTCGGCAACCACAAGAAGCCGGCGGAGTTCCAGCCCGACCGTTACGGCACTCCGCTGGACCGGCCCGACGGGACGCGCGTGCCGCTGTTCGACGGGCCTCCGTCGCGTGAGCAGACGCAGCAGGGTGCCATCGGCGACTGCGGCATCATCGCCACCTTGGGCGCCATCGCGAGCAGGTACCCGGATCTCCTCCAGGACATGATCCGGGAGACGGAGGACGGCAATTACGAGGTCCGTTTCCACGAGGTGCGGCGCAACAACTACGGCAACCAGGCTCCGACCGGCCGCATCCTGACCGTGCGCGTCACCCCGGACGTGCCCGTGTACAGCGAATTCCCCAACACCACCGCTTACGCCAACGCCAACGACACGGGCGTGGCCTGGCCGGCGATCATGGAGAAGGCCATCGCGGGCCTGGACCAATTCTGGGACGACAAGAAGCGCGAGCACGAGTCGCAGTTCCCCGCCCACAAGGACTTCGACGGCAACCTGCTGACGGGATACTCCCGCATCACCCAGGGCTCCACATCGGGCGACCGTGCCGAGCTGCTCGCCCAGCTCACCGGACGTACGTCGGAGAACCACGAATTCCCGACGCAGTACGATATGCACGGCCGCAGCCCGGAAAAGCAAATTCTGGCCCACCTGCGAGAGCTCACGGAAAGCGGCAGACCGGTCGTTATCGGCACTCGCCCCAAGGGCACGGGTGTGGAGAACAAGATGGAGAAGGACCTCCTGAGTTCACACGCCTACGAGATCGTCTCGGTCGACGACAAGGGCCTGATTCAGTTGCGCAATCCGCACAACTCGAAGCATCCCCAGCCGCTGACCATCAAGGAGTTCATGAAATACTGCAGCAACCAGTACGCGTCTTTGGAGGATGAGAAGTGAGTAATGCCGACACGATTCGTCTCTGGCACGGGATTCAGCGAAGTACCGAGAACGCTCGCTTCGCAGTGATGGACATCTACAGGGAGTCCGACGCCTCGGTCAGGGTTCGGATCGCGACCGTCGCCACCGAGGAGCAGGATCACACCGTCCGCATCGGTGAGACCTTCCCCGTGGGCGACGAGACATGGCAGCTCGCCGACTTGACGGGTTGGCCGAGCGAGGACGACTGGACCGTGGAGCTGCGCCGCGTCGCGGCGGCCCCGGCCTGATTCCGCCACCGCCCACCGCGCGTAGGGTCGAGGAGTCATCGCGCAACTGAGGAGGACCATGCCCGAGCCAACCACCGACACCCCCGGAATCCCCGGAATCCCCGGAATCCCCGAGGAAGAGGTCGCCGGTCGCGTCGGCGCATGGTGGCGTGAGGGTGGACTCGGCGGCCAAGTGGCCTTTCTTGTCGCTTCGGGCGGCCATGACGCCTCGGCCGTCATGCGGGAGACACACGAGCACGTGCCCGGCAGTGTGGTCGTCGACGCCACCGGGCTCACCGCCGAGCAGGTCATGCAGCAGGCCCTCACGGCGCTCGGAGTCGATCTGTCCGCGGACAAGCGGGACGACTGGCGCTTCGCGCTCGGCTCATGGCCCGAGGAGCGGTTGCTGCTGGTCGTCAACGCCCATCGTGCCGGGCCGACGCGGCGGTCGTACGAGCCCGAGCGGTTGGTGACCCGGACCCTTCCGTGGCTGGCGCGTGGCAAGTTGGCCGTGCTGGTCCATGTGGTTCCCGAGTTGCTGCCGGCCCGCGTTGATCCCCGGGCGGTGTTTCGGCTGTCCGCGGCGGCCGTCGAGTCTCTGCCGGCGATAACAGAGTCCGTTGCCGTGCGGGCGTTGGCACTGGCCGAGCCCCGCTTCGTACCCGTCCCGGTCTGGGCCCGACTTGTCACCGCACTGACCGGTGAAGCGGCATCCGAAGACGAACTCGCTGAATTCGCGAGGGAGGGGTCCGGAATTCTTCGGCTCGGACCTCTCGGAGTTTCCTTTGTCGACGAGGGCCTGGCCGAGATCTTGCGTCGGGATATCGAATCTCCCGAACTCTCCCGCGTCAATGGGCATGTGGTTTCCTGGCTGATGCGCTCGGCTTCGGGTTTTCGCCACCCCGAGGGGTGGGCCAAGCACGGTGCCGTCGGCCTGTACGCGGCCACTGGGCTCGCCATGCACGCCGTGCAGGCGGGAACGTACGACGAAGTTCTTCGGGACGGACATGTCGTCGACAATCTGCCGCAAACGGCGCTCATGGATGCGGCCCGAAGCATCACGTTCCTCATCCCCGGAAACACGGCCGCCGCCGACGCGATTCATCTGTGGGGCTGGGGCGTCACCCCGCGGCATCAGACGGAGTGGGCTTCGTGGCTGCACTTGATGGCGCTTTCGCGCGGCGATCTCGAGTTCGCGTCAGCGGTCGCCTCCTCTTCTGTGTCACTGCCCTGGCAGGCCAAGTGGGCCCATTGGCGGCCGCCGGGTGGCTGTCACGCGCACTATCTGTGGGCCGGGAGATTCGCCGCGCTGGCGGAGGTGCGCTGGCAGGGGCGACCCGCCATTGCCGGTTTGCAGCAGCGGACGGTGGACGGAGCACAGCAGCCGTATGTTTCGATCTGGGACGTGGAGACGGGAGACCGTGTCGCAGGCCCTTGGGAAAACGACGAGATCCCGCAGGAGCATCGTGCGGATCTCACCTGGCCCGCGTCACCCACGGACGGCTCCTCCACTTCGCCCGCTCTCGCCCGAGAACTGTTCGGCTCGTCGTCCCCCCGGCGAAGCGAGCAGGATTTTGTACTGCCTTGCGCGCCATTGACCGTGGGTGACGTCGTCGTTTTCGGGGGCGACTCGGGGCTGATCGCCATCCGGCCTGCGGACGGTGTGGACATCTCCGACTTCGGTGCCCGGCAGCAACCCCTGAGCTGGGATTACACGGACGCGGGCGCGGGAAGTCCGAGCGACGCGCCGGCCCCGAGTCACGAGGACGTCGTCACCCTGTTCGGCGAGGACGCGATCTACCCCATCGAGGTCGAGGATTTCCCGGATCGGCTCACCCACCCGGCGACCCGCGAACTTCTCCTGGAATTCGGGCTGCCCTACATGAACGAAGGGGCCATGGGGCTCTTTCCGTACGGCAACTGGGAGATCGGCATTCTCGACGAACTGCCCTCCTGGCCCGAGGGAATCGAGCCCGTCCCCGAAAGCGGGCCCTTCTTCCAGATCGGCAAGTGGATGGGCGGCAAGCTCGTCATCGACGGGCCCACCGGACACGTCCTGCGCGTTCCCACGAAGCCGGGCCAGGATCACCTCGCCGGCCTTCCCGCCGCGCACAGCCTCGAAGATTTCCTCACCATGGTCGCGCTGTGGGTCACCGGGCTGCGTACGCGGAGTCTTCTGCCCCCGGCCCATTCCGAGCGAGGGCAGATCCCCTATTGGGTCCTGGGAGCGCTGGCCGAAGTCGACGAAACGTGCGGTGAGCAGCCCGCCTGGTCGTACGTACTCCACAACGAGTGACGCCGTTCAGTCGGAGAGGCGGGCGACAAGGCGCCTCAGTCCCTCCTGGCAGTTGACCCCCGTCTGGAGCGCCTTCCATGCCTGGCCGACCTGCACCTCGGGCAGGTCGGGCAAGGTCTCGTCGATCCGTGAGCGCAAGCCCGGCATGGGCCTGGTGCCGATCAGGTCCTCAGGTCGCATCGTGGCCATCAGCTCTTCGATCGCCGGCCGGTCGGCCTCGGTCGGAAGGTCGGCCAGGACCAGCGCGACCACGTCCACGGACGCGAACTCCCGTGCCGCCGCCTCGTCCTTGAGCAGCTCGTCGACGACCCCGCCGATGTGCACGAAGGGGGCGAGCACATGCACCAGCCCGTTCAGGTCGAGGCCTGCGCGCAGGCGTTCGCGTTGGCGGTTCAGCCATGCGCACAGCACCTCACGGCCCAGGGGCGTACGGCAGATGCCCGGGGTGCTGCGCCAGCTGTTGAGTTCCGCGTCCCGGTGCGGGCGATAGTGACGGTGGTATGACACCCCCGCCTCCGGCAGCCCTTCCAGTTCGAGTTCGGCGTTGAGCGCGATGCGTAGTTCGCGGGCGAAGCGGGGGTCGGCGAGCAGCCGGGTCAGGTGCGGGCGCCGGTGGACGAGCATGTGGGCGGCGCCCGGGCTGCCCAGTTTCGGCGGCGGGTCGGCCAACGGCACCCCGTGTTCGAGGAGTTCGTCCGCCAGGTCGAGCGGGATGGGAGCCCGCCTGCGGTCGGGCGCGGGATAGGGCAGGCGCACCGGAACGGCGTCGGCCGCCAGGCGTGGGGCGAGGCGCACCGCCAGGTCGTACAGCTCGTCATTACGCGCACGCCAAGTGGGTTCGCTCGCCAGGCAGTCGTGCAGCAGGCGGGCCGCCTCTCCGGCGGGGAGCCCCGGGCGCTCGCCCGTCAACAGGGCCAGGGCACCGCTTCGTCGGAGCAGCGACAGCCAGCCCTCCGTGCTGTTCGCGTCGTCGGGGGTCAGCCGCAGTACGTCGTACACCGTTTCCGGGCGTCGCTCGACCAGCAGATCCAGGGCCTTCCCCTTCAGGGCGTCGACCCAGAACGTGTCCGTGTCACCCGCGCACAGCCCGACCCTCGGCACGATGTCCGCGAGCAGTGCGGCCACTTCGGACTCGGGATTCGCGCCCGCCGCCCGGGCCACCTTGCGCAGATCCGCGGCCATGCCCGGATACAGGTCGTGGGGCGTGTGGACGAGTCGCACCAGTACGTCGCGGAATCGCCGGAGTTGCTCCGGCGAGACCACCGCGCCCCGGGGAGCCAGTTCCTTGGCACGCGCACGTAGTGCCCCGATGGCCAGCGCTCCATGGTCCGCGAAGGTGGCGTATCGGGCGTCGAGCCATCGCTCGTCGGGCTTGGTGTGGTGCTCGCGTTCGGCGTTCCTGGCGCGCGTGAAGTACCCGGCGGCGTGCTCCTTGTGCTTTCCGCCCGCTTTCAGGCACATGTCGGCGAGTTCGTCGAGGAACGCGGGGAGGAACCTGGGTGCCGTCGCGGCCAGGTGGTCCAAGTCGCCGTCCAGGATGGACTTGTGGAGAAACGGGCTGCCCCAAAGGCTCCAGCCGAAGGCGTAGGCCGCCTCCAGGGCCTCCTGCTCCCGGCCGGGGTGCGCCGCCATCAGCCGCTCGGGAAAAGTGAGTTCGCCGTCTCCCGGAACCCGGATGCCGGTCGCGAACGTGTCCGTGAGCGCCCAGTCCTCCTGCGACGCCAAGAGCGCGTCCCAGTGGCGTGCGAAGGAGGCCCTCAGGAGGAGCGTCATGGTGTAGCCGTCGGGGTGGGCGTATGCCCGCGCGATCAGCGCCGCCTCGTCGACATCCGGTGCGGGCGGGTCGGCCACCGGCTCGACGCCGGCCTCGTCGAGTGCCTCGCGCCATACGGGGTCGGACGCGGCGAGGGCCATGGGCACGCGCGTGCCTGCGGTGGCCCAGGCTTCGGCCTGCACGCGCGCGTGCCTGCGGTGCCCGGTCAGCGCCCGCCGCAGCCGGTACAGCCGGCGTACGCCTTCGCTGTCCGCGAGTCGGTCGGGTGCCTGCTGAAGCTTCTTGCCGCGTGGATTGCGGTAGACGACCTGGAAGTCGTCGTCCAACTCGGCGGTGTATCCGTCCACGTCGTAGCGCCGGCCCATGGTCCGGTACTCCCTTCCCCGTCTTGACTGTTAGCGGCCCCGTCTTGGCTGGTATGCCGACACCTCGACGCGAGAGCGAAGAGGGGGGGGGGGGGGGGGGGGGGGGGGGGGGGGGGGGGGGGGGGGGGGGGGGGGGGGGGGGGGGGGGGGGGGGGGGGGGGGGTGGGAAGGTCTCATTTCGCTTCTCACCCCCCCCCCCTTCCCCGCTTGCG